>NZ_JBIWML010000006.1:0-70913 GCF_044766665.1 Kitasatospora sp. NPDC101801 | reverse complement strand
CGGCGGCGGGGGGGTCCCCCGCATACCGCGCGGGCCCCCCGCCGGCCGCCCCCGCCCGGGGGCCCCGCCCCCCCCCCCCCCCGGGCGGGGCCCCCCCCCCCCGGGGGGGGGCCCGGCCCCCCCGCCCTTCCGGCGTCCTGACGGGACGTTACTTCTTGAGCCGGTAGATCACGGTGTCCGCGTTGACCGCGACCACCTCGTAGCGGGTCTCCAGCAGGCTCTCTATCCGGGGGATGTGCACCGGCTGGTACGGGGCCAGGCCCGAGTCGTCCACCACGATCTCCGGGAAGCCCTTGTCGGCCAGCTCCTGGTCGAAGGTCTGCCAGGCGTTCGCCATGCTGAACTGCTCGCCGACGTCCTTGCCGTCCTTGCCGCCGCTGAAGTTGGTCAGGAAACCGGCCGTCAGGTAGCGGGTGACCGGGCGTCGGTCGGACAGCCAGTACAGCTCCGGGTGCATGCCCCAGACCAGCACGGTGTCCTTGGCCGTGGTCTGCTCGGCGATCGTGCTGGCCACCTCGCTGGAGTGGTCCAGCCGCTGGCCCGGCCAGAACACCGCCAGGCCCCAGAACGCCGTCGCCGCGACCGTGCTGTACACCAGCACCGGCCGCCAGCGGATCGAGGAGGTGGTCACCGCGCCGACGCCGAGCAGCACCAGCGGGGGCATCAGCTGGAGGTAGTAGTGGCCGAAGAAGTGGAAACCGGTGCTGACCGCCACCACCGAGGAGAGCAGCCAGACCCAGAGGTCGGAGGTGGCGCCGTGCTCCTCGCCCCGGACGGTGGGCAGCGCGCCGTGCCGCAGCCGCAGCCAGAGCCGGTGGCCCAGCGGGGCCAGGAAGCCCAGGCAGGCCGCCAGCAGGATCGCCGAGTTGCCCAGGGCCCGGCCGGACATCTGCAGCCAGGCCCCGCCCATCGAGGCGTAGTCGCCGCTGCCGGTGACCACCCAGAACAGGAAGCCCTTGGGCTTGGTCAGGATCACCGCGACCAGCGCTATCGGCAGCGCGAAGCCGAAGCCGACCTTGAACAGCGCGGGCTGCCAGCGCACCCCGCGCAGCCGGGCGTCCTGGAACAGCATCCAGAGCACCGGCAGCATCACCGCGCCGCCGGTCTGCTTGGTCAGCGAGCAGAGCGCCACCGCGATCCCGGCGGCCAGCCAGCGGCGGCGCTCGGCGTAGCGGAACGCCGCCACCATCGCGGGCAGCATGAAGACCTCGAAGGTCGCCGCCTGGGTGTCCTCGGGGGACAGCCCGATCGAGACCAGCAGGTAGAGCCCGCCGGCCACCGCGCCCGCCCGGTTGCCCCAGCGGCCCCGGGCGATCGACGCCAGCAGGATCGCGGTGGCCAGGTGGGCCACGATCGCCAGGGTGCGCAGCGGCCAGAGCGAGGTGGAGCCGAACAGCGCGAAGCACGCCTCGTACAGCCAGGGCAGCAGCGGGGGCTTGCGGTCCACCACGGTGTCGTACAGCACGCCGCCGTCGGCCAGCATCCGCGCCTGGGTGGCCAGGTAGCCCTCGTCGGGGCTCCACACCGGGCGGAGGAAGGAGGGGATGTGGGTGACGGTGGCGAGCACCGCCAGCACCGGCACGACTCTGGTCCAGTACCCCGTCCGGACGCGCTCGGGCAGCCGCCCGGTCAGGGTGGCGAGTGGTCGTGAGACGGCGTTGGGCACGTTGACAACCTACCGGGCGGGGCCGTGGGGCAGCGCCCGGGTCCGGCCATTCGATGTGACGATCGGACAGAAGTGTGACGGGCCGTCGGCCACCGGCGCGACCCTGTTTTCGGTGGAGCGTGAACCCCCGGGGGCGCGGGGCGCTGCACCTTCTGCGCCCCGTGGCGGAGCCGCACGTGTGCAGAGCCCCGCGCCCCCCGGGGGTACCGCTTCTCAGACCCGCGCCTTCTCAGACCCGCGCCGCGGCCGTCCGGGCCACCAGCTTGGCGACCTTCTCGGCGATGGCCGGGGCGGTGAGGCCGATCTCGTTCAGGATCTGGTCCCGGGTGGCGTGGTCCAGGAACTCCTGGGGGATGCCGAAGTCGCGCAGCGGCAGGTCCACCCCGGCGTCCCGCAGGGCCTGGGCCACGGCGGAGCCGACGCCGCCCGCGCGGCCGTTGTCCTCGACCGTGACGACCACCCGGTGCTCGGCGGCCAGGCCGGGCAGCGCCGGGTCGACCGGCTTGACCCAGCGCGGGTCCACCACGGTGGCGGTGATGCCCTGGGCGGCGAGCAGGTCGGCGACCTCCAGGCAGGTGGTGGCCATCGCGCCGACCGAGACGATCAGCACCTCGCCCTCGCCCTCGGGGGCGGCCCGCAGCACGTCCATGCCGCCGGCCCTGCCGACCGCCGGGACGGCGGGGCCGACGCTGCCCTTGGAGTAGCGGACCACGGTCGGGGCGTCGTCCACCTCGACCGCCTCGCGCAGCTGGGCGCGGAGCTGGTCGGCGTCGCGCGGGGCGGCCAGCCGCAGGCCCGGGACGACCTGGAGGATCGACATGTCCCACATGCCGTTGTGCGAGGCACCGTCGGTCCCGGTGACGCCCGCGCGGTCGAGCACGAAGGTGACGCCGAGCTTGTGCAGCGCGACGTCCATCAGGACCTGGTCGAAGGCCCGGTTCAGGAAGGTCGCGTAGACCGCGAAGACCGGGTGCAGGCCGTTGGTGGCCAGGCCGGCCGCGCTGGTGACCGCGTGCTGCTCGGCGATGCCGACGTCGAAGGTCCGCTCCGGGAAGGCCTTGGCGAACGGGGCCAGGCCGACCGGGTGCAGCATCGCGGCGGTGATGCCGACGATGTCCTTGCGCTCCCGGCCGAGGGCGACCATCTCCTCGGCGAAGACCGAGGTCCAGTCCTTGCCCGCGGTCTTGATCGGCAGGCCGGTCTCCGGGTGGATCACGCCGACCGCGTGGAAGCGGTCCTCGTCGTTGTTCTCGGCGGCGTGGTAGCCGCGGCCCTTCTCGGTGAGGCAGTGCACGATCACCGGGCCGCCGAAGCCGCGCGCCTTGGTCAGGGCGGACTCCAGCGCGGTCAGGTCGTGGCCGTCGATCGGGCCGATGTACTTGAGGCCGAGGTCCTCGAACATGCCCTGCGGGGCGATGAAGTCCTTCAGGCCCTTCTTGGCGCCGTGCAGGGTCTCGAACAGCTGCTGCCCGACCACGGGGGTGCGCTGCAGCGCCTCCTTGCCCCAGGACAGGAAGCGCTCGTAGCCCTGGGTGGTGCGCAGGGTGGCGAGGTGGTTGGCCAGGCCGCCGATGGTCGGCGAGTAGGAACGCTCGTTGTCGTTCACCACGATCACCAGCGGGCGGTCCTTGGCGTCGGCGATGTTGTTCAGCGCCTCCCAGGCCATCCCGCCGGTCAGCGCGCCGTCGCCGATCACCGCGACCACCGGGCGGTCGTGGTGGCCCTGCAGCTGGTTGGCCTTGGCCAGACCGTCCGCGTAGCCGAGCACGGTGGAGGCGTGCGAGTTCTCGATCACGTCGTGCTCGGACTCGGCGCGGGACGGGTAGCCGGACAGGCCGCCCTTCATCCGCAGCTGGGAGAAGTCCTGCCGCCCGGTGAGCAGCTTGTGCACGTAGCTCTGGTGGCCGGTGTCGAAGAGGATCCGGTCGCGCGGCGAGTCGAAGACCCGGTGCAGCGCGATGGTCAGCTCGACCACGCCCAGGTTCGGACCGAGGTGGCCGCCCGTCTTGGAGACCTCCTCGACCAGGAAGGTACGGATCTCCTCGGCCAGCGCGGTCAGCTGCGCCGGGGTGAGCCGGTCGAGATCGCGCGGTCCCCGAATGCGGGTCAGCAGCGCCACCCGTTCCTCCTTGTTCAAAGTTCTCGGGCCGCGGACGGCCTGCCGGGCCTCGCTGCCCCTGGTGTCGAGCCGCTCCGGCCCTGGGTCGGTCTGGCTCGACTGCCCGAGTCTAATGTCCGACTGCCGGACACCGCGCAGCGCGCCTGGGGTTGACCGGTGTTGACCGACATGACGAGGCTCGGCACCCGATTGGTTCGAGTGCCGAGCCTCACATGGGCGGAAGAGGTCAACCTCGTCCGGACGACTTCTGGGTCCGGCGGGAGACCGAGTCCAGGACCACGGCCGCGAGCAGCACCGCGCCGGTGATCATGTACTGGATCGACTGGTTCACGTGCACCAGGTCCAGGCCGGTGATGATCGACTGGATCACCAGGATGCCGAGCAGCGCCGACCAGGTCTTGCCCCGGCCGCCGAACAGGCTGGTGCCGCCGATGACCGCCGCGGCGATCGAGTTCATCAGCACGTTGCCGCTGCCGAGCGCCTTGTCGGCGGAACCCTGCTGGCTCATGATGAACAGTCCGCCGAGCGCGGCCATGCCGGCCGAGATCATGAAGACCGAGATCCGCACCCAGGCGACGTTGATGCCGGCCCGGCGGGCCGCCTCGATGCCGCCGCCGACGGCGAAGATCTGCCGGCCGTAGGCGGTGCGGCGGAGCACGAAGTCGGTGACCACCACGATGCCGAGGAAGATCACCAGCGGCAGCGGCAGGCCCTGGCTCTGGTTCAGGGTGTACGCGGCGGCGATCGCGATCACGGCGATCACACCGGTGCGCAGGGCGATCTCGCTGACCGGGCGGGACGGCAGCCCGGCGGCCGCCCGGCGGCGGCTGTCCAGCAGCTGACCGGCCAGGAAGAGGCCGACGCCGGCCAGCGCGAAGATCCAGGTGGCGGCGATGTCGCCGTCACCGATGAAGTAGTGGTCGAGGTCGGCGATCACGCCGTTGTTGAGCACGTTGGCGGTGCCCTTGTCCCCGAGCACGAACTGCTGCAGACCGCTCCAGGCCAGCAGACCGGCCAGCGTGACCACGAAGGCCGGCACGCCGATCTTGGCGAAGAAGAAGCCGTGCAGGGCGCCCATGGCGACACCGGCGGCCAGCGCGATCAGGATCGACAGCCACTCGTTCACGCCGGACCGGGCCGACAGCACACCGGCGATGGCCGCCGAGACACCGGCGATCGAGCCGAGCGAGAGGTCGATCTCACCGAGCAGCAGCACGAACACGATGCCGACCGCGATCAGGCCGGGGCCCGCGATCCAGAGCGTGATGTTGGTGAGGTTGTCGGCGTTCAGGAAGTCGCCGGTCAGGCCCTGGAAGATGGCCGCGATCAGGACCAGGCCGAGCACCACGGGGACGGAGCCCAGTTCGCCGGTCTTCATCTTCCGCTTGAACTCGCCGAGGTAGCCGGCGAAGCCCTGCTCGCGGACCAGTAGTCGGGGGTCGATCGCGGGCGCGGGGGCCTCGGTGGTCTGGTTGGTGCTCACTTCGCTTCCTCCGCGATGCGTGCCTGACGCCGGGTCACGGCGTTCTCGGTGGCTCCGGTGATGGCGGAGATGATCTCTTCGTGGCTGGTGCCCGCCACCGGGAAGGAGCCGTTGTTGCGGCCCAGGCGGAGCACCGCGACGGTGTCCGCGACGGCCCGGACGTCCGCCATGTTGTGGCTGATCAGGATGACCCCGAGGCCCCGCTCGCGGAGCCGCTCGACCAGGTCGAGCACCTGGGCGGTCTGCTCGACGCCGAGCGCGGCGGTGGGCTCGTCCAGGATGACGATCTTCGGGTCGCCGACCAGGGCGCGGGCGATCGCGACCACCTGGCGCTGGCCGCCGGAGAGCGAGGCGATCGGGATCCGCACGCTGGGGATGCGGATCGACAGGGTGTCGAGCAGCTCCTTGGCGCGCTTCTCCATCGCGACCTCGTCGAGGGTGCCGTACTTCTTCAGCTCACGGCCGAGGAAGAGGTTGCCCACCACGTCGAGGTTGTCGCAGAGCGCGAGGTCCTGGTAGACGGTCGCGACGCCCAGGCCCTGGGCGTCCTGCGGGCGGTTGATCCGGACCTCGCGGCCCTCCCACTCGATCACGCCCTCGTCGATCGGGTGGACGCCGGCGATGGTCTTCACCAGCGTCGACTTGCCGGCGCCGTTGTCGCCGACCAGGGCGACCACCTCGCCCGCGTGGACCTCCAAGTGGACGTCGGTGAGCGCCTGGACGGCACCGAAGCGCTTGGAGACTCCGCGCAACGCCAGTACGGGTGCGCCTGTCACGTGAACCATCTCCTTCATTCCGTGCCACCGACTCCTGACGAGGGCGGACACGGCCTGCCGCGCGCCGACCCGGGGCGCGAAGGGGTAGTGCGAGAACGATGAGGGGCGGCGGTGCGAGAACACGCCGCGGGGGCCGACGCCCCGTCAGGAGCGCCGGCCCGTGACCGACTTACTTCAGGCCGGCCGCGGTGCAGGCGGCGGCGTAGTCGGCGGTGCAGATGTCGGCAGCCTTGTAGAGGCCGTCGGCGATCACGGTGTCCTGGATGTTCGCCTTGGTGACGACCTTCGGGGACAGCAGCTTGGCCGGGATGCCCTTGTCGGTCGGGCTGTCGACGGTCGCCGAGGCGACGGCCTTGACGTCCTTGCCCTGGAGCAGGTTGACCGCGAGCTCGGCGGCCGAGTCGGCCAGCGGCTTGTACGCCTTGTAGATGGTGTACGCCTGGTCGCCCGCGACGATGCGCTGGATGGCGTCCACGCCGGCGTCCTGGCCACCGACCGGGACGTTGATCCCGGCGGCCTTCAGCTGGGTGATGATGGCGGCGGCCATGCCGTCGTTGGCGGAGTAGACGGCCTGGAAGCCGTCCTTGCCCAGGCTGGTGATCGCGGTGCCGATCTTCTGGCCGGCCACGGTGGGCTTCCACTCACCGGAGGCCTCGTAGACGATCTTCTTGACCTTGCCCTCGAGGGCCTTCTTCGCGCCGGACTTGAAGTACGCGGCGTTCGGGTCGGCCTCGTCACCGTTGATCATGACCACGTTGGCGTCGGCGGCCTTGGCGCCCAGCGCGGTGACCAGCGCCTCGCCCTGGAGCTCGCCGACCTTCTCGTTGTCGAACGAGACGTAGGCGGAGACCGGGCCGGTGGCCAGGCGGTCGTACGCGACGACCTTGACACCCTTGGCCGCCGCCTCCTTGACCCAGGACTCGGTCGAGGTCGCGTCGAAGGCGTCCAGGATGATCACCTTGACGCCCTGCGCGATCAGGGTGTCGAACTGCTGCTTCTGCTTCGACGCGGAGCCTTCGGCGTTGCTGTACTTGACGTTGCAGTCACCGCACAGCGCCTTGACCTTGGCCTCGATGAACGGCTTGTCGAAGGACTCGTACCGGGTGGAGGAAGCGTTCTCCGGGAGCAGCAGACCGATCGACTTGGTGTCACCGGACGCGGCGCTGTCCTTCTTGTCGTCACCGGCCTTGCCGCAGGCGGCCATCGAGATGGCCATCGTGACCGCGGCGGTGCCGATGACTGCGCGACGCATCATTGCGTTCATGGTGGGGGTGCCTCCCTGACGGAGCCGCAACATTGCGGCGAGGTGAGGTGGAGTCAACCCTTGGGGCTCGCTTGTCGTCAATAAGTAAAACCAGCTGAACGCCGATCCGAACCCTTTCGTTATCTTCCTGAAGGCGAAGCCGAGACCAAACGGCCTCGGCTTCACCCTTTCCGGACGCCGGAGAGCGATTTCCGGTGTCAGGCGCCGACCGAGGAGGTCTGCCGGATTGCGCCGGATTCGCCCATCTCACTCATCACCAGGGCGAGCGCCCCGAGCACCTCGGCCCGGCCGCCCAGGGTGCCGGGGACCACCGAGAGCTGGCGGGCGGCGGACGGGATGGCATACCGCGCCACGGAGTCCCGGATCGGGGAAAGCACCAGCTCACCGGCCTCGGCGAGCTCTCCGCCGAGGATCACCCGACGGGGGTTCAGCAGGTTGCACAGGGTGGCCACCCCGCTGCCGATCTGGCGGCCGGCGTCCGCGATCACCCGGCGGCAGCCGAGATCGCCCTGCTGGGCCAGCTGCACCACCTTGGTCAGGGTGAGCTCCCCCGGGTGGTTGGCGTTCAAGAGATTGAGCAGGTAGCGGGAGCCGACGAAGGTCTCCAGGCACCCCCGGTTGCCGCAGCGGCAGACCGGACCGGCCTCGTCCAGCGTGATGTGGCCGATCTCGCCCGCGGTGCCGCCGGGGCCCCGGTAGATCTGACCGTTGATCACCAGACCGGCGCCGACGCCGCTGGCCACCTTGATGTAGGCCAGGTCGGTCAGCCCCCGGCCGGCACCCCAGACCAACTCGCCCAGCGCGCCCAGGTTGGCGTCGTTGTCCACGTGCACGTCCATGCCCAGCCGCTGCGCGAGCTCCCGCCCGGGCGCGATGCCGGTCCAGCCCGGCAGGATCGCGGTGGAGCCCAGCGCGCCGGTCTCCTGGTCGATCGGGCCCGGTACGCCGAGGCCGACGCCGACCACCTTGTCCGCCTTGAACCCGGCCTGCGCCAACAGCCGCTCCACCAGCGCCTCGGCGCGGTCGAAGCCCTGCTTGGCCGAGACGTCCACGTCGATCGGCTCGCTCTCCTCGGCCAGCACCCGGTGCGCCAGGTTGCCCACCGCCACCCGCAGGTGGGTGTGGCCGAAGTCGACCCCGACCACGATGCCGGCGTCCCCGCTGAGCGAGACCGAGCGCGCCCGGCGGCCGCCTGACGAGGTGTCGGCCACCACGACGGTGCCGACCTCCTTCAGTTCCCGGACGATGTTGGACACCGTGGCCGCGGAGAGTCCGGTGGACCGGGCGATCTCCGCCTGGGTCAGCGAGCCCGCCATCCGGACCGCCCGCAACACCCGTTCGAGATTGGCCCGGTGCAGCGAGGACTGCGATCCCGGTGTGTCCATCGACATGATTCACCCTTCCTGGGCGCGGGGACTCGACCGCCCCGCGCGGGCCGCGCCGTTGCGGCGGTGGGCCACATGCCCACCTTCAACTTCTGAACTCTATGGTCGGCACCCCGTCCGCGCTCGCGTCAAGGGCCAACCGGCGCTGAACGGAGATCGAACGCGAATCGTTGCCCGGGCGCACCCCGCACACCTGATATGCCCCGGGCGCTCCGGACCTGCCGCGTGGGAGGATGCCAGGCATCCATGCCTGACGAAGGAGTCCTGCGAGTGCCTGGCACCAACTTGACCCGTGAGGAGGCCCGCACCAGGGCCGCGCTCCTGCACGTGGAGTCGTACGACATCGAGCTCGACCTGAGCTCGGCCCGCGACGGCGGTACCTTCCGTTCCACCACGGTGGTCCGGTTCGGCGCCACCGCTCCGGGCAGCGCGAGCTTCATCGACCTGGTCGCGCCGAGCGTGTCCGAGCTGGTGCTGAACGGCGTCCCGCTGCCGCTCGACAGCTTCGCGGACAGCCGCATCGCGCTGCCGGACCTGGCCGCCGAGAACGAGCTGAAGGTCGTCGCCGACTGCGCGTACACCAACACCGGCGAGGGCCTGCACCGCTTCGTCGACCCGGTCGACGGCGAGACCTACCTCTACACCCAGTTCGAGGTGCCGGACGCCCGCCGGGTGTTCGCCTCCTTCGAGCAGCCCGACCTCAAGGCGTCCTTCACCTTCACGGTGACCGCCCCCAAGGGCTGGGTCGTGGTCTCGAACTCCCCCACCCCGGCGCCGGTCGGCGACGGGGAGACCCAGGTCTGGCGGTTCACCCCGACCGGCCGGATCTCCACCTACATCACCGCGCTGATCGCCGGCCCGTACGTGGGCGTCTTCGACGAGTACCGCAGCGGCGACCAGGTCGTCCCGCTCGGCGTCTACTGCCGCCCCTCGCTGCGCGAGTTCCTGGACGCCGACGCGATCTTCGCGATCACCCGGCAGGGCTTCGACTTCTTCCAGGAGAAGTTCGACTGCGCCTATCCGTTCGAGAAGTACGACCAGCTCTTCGTGCCGGAGTTCAACGCCGGGGCGATGGAGAACGCGGGCGCGGTCACCTTCCGGGACCAGTACGTCTTCCGGTCCAAGGTCACCGACGCCGCGTACGAGTCGCGGGCCGCCACCATCCTGCACGAGCTGGCCCACATGTGGTTCGGCAACCTGGTCACCATGGAGTGGTGGAACGACCTCTGGCTGAACGAGTCGTTCGCCACCTACGCCGAGGCGGTCTGCCTGGCCGAGGCGCCCGGCTCGCAGTGGCCGGACTCCTGGACCACCTTCGCCAACGAGATGAAGACCTGGGCGTACCGGCAGGACCAGCTGCCGTCCACCCACCCGATCATGGCCGAGATCAACGATCTCGAGGACGTCATGGTCAACTTCGACGGCATCACCTACGCCAAGGGCGCCTCGGTGCTCAAGCAGCTGGTGGCGTACGTCGGCCAGGACGAGTTCTTCAAGGGCGTGCAGGCGTACTTCAAGGCCCACGCCTGGGGCAACACCCGGCTGAGCGACCTGCTCGGCGCGCTGGAGAAGACCAGTGGCCGCGACCTGAAGACCTGGTCGAGCGCCTGGCTGGAGACGGCCGGCATCAACGTGCTGCGCCCCTCGGTCACGCTGGCCGAGGACGGCACCGTGGCCGCCTTCTCGGTGCTCCAGGAGGCCCCGGCGCTGCCCGCGGGCGCCAAGGGCGAGGCCGTGCTGCGGCCGCACCGGATCGCCATCGGCTGCTACGACCTGAAGGACGGTCAGCTGGTCCGCACCGAGCGGATCGAGCTGGACGTGGACGGCGCCGAGACCCCGGTGCCGCAGCTGACCGGCCGTCGGCGCCCGGCCGTGCTGCTGCTCAACGACGACGACCTGTCCTACGCCAAGGTGCGCCTGGACGAGGACTCGCTGGCCGTGGTCACCGAGCACCTCGGCGGCTTCACCGCCTCGCTCCCCCGCGCGCTGTGCTGGGCCTCCGCCTGGGACATGACCCGCGACGGCGAGCTGGCCACCCGCGACTACCTGGCGCTGGCGCTCTCCGGCCTGGCCCGGGAGAGCGAGATCGGCGTGGTCCAGTCGATCCAGCGGCAGGTCAAGCTGGCGCTCGACGTCTACACCGACCCGGCCTGGCGCGAGCAGGGCCTGCAGAGCTGGGCCGCCGCCGCCGAGGAGCGGCTGCGCGCCGCGGCCCCCGGCAGCGACCACCAGCTGGCCTGGGCCCGCACGCTGGCCGCGGTGGCCCGGACGGACGGTCAGCTCGCGCTGCTGGCCGGTCTGCTGGACGGCACCGAGGTGATCGAGGGCCTGGCCGTCGACACCGAGCTGCGCTGGGTGCTGCTGGCCCGGCTGGCGGCCACCGGCCGGGCCGACGCCACGGCGATCGACGCCGAGCTGGAGCGGGACAACACCGCGGCCGGCCAGGAGCACGCGGCCGCCTGCCGCGCGGCCCGGCCGACCGCCGAGGCCAAGGCCGCGGCCTGGGCCTCCGTGGTGGAGTCGGACGAGCTGACCAACTACGTCCAGGAGGCCGTGATCAGCGGCTTCGGTCAGCCCGACCAGCAGGAGCTGCTGGCCCCCTACGTGGCGAAGTACTTCGCCGCGATCAAGGGCATCTACGAGACCCGCAGCCACGAGATCTCGCAGCAGATCGTGGTCGGCCTCTACCCGGCCCGCCAGGTCGGCCAGGCCACCCTGGACGCCACCGACGCCTGGCTGGCCTCGGCCGAGCCCGCCCCGGCACTGCGCCGGATGGTGGTCGAGGCCCGCGCGGCCGTCGAGCGCGCGATCCGGGCCCAGGCCGCCGACCGGGCGGCCGGTGTCCGGGAGCTGGGTCACTGAGACCCACCCGGTGCCGGTCGGTCCAAGCCGCCGGTGAACACACGAAGGACCGCCGTCCGGCTCGGAGCCGGACGGCGGTCCTTGGTCGTGGCGGGTGGAGCGGGCCGTCAGCGGGTCAGCTCTTCCTGCCCTTGCCGAGCGAGGGGAGCATGACCAGGCCGGCGATGATCGCGAACAGCACCAGCGGGGCCGCCACGTACAGGGCCAGGGTGTCGACGGTGCTCAGGCCCTTGCCCGGGTCGTCGCCGTCGTCCCGGGTGGCCGCCAGGGCGGCGGGCGACGTCATCAGCATCATCAGCGTCGCCACCGCGGAGACCGCGCCGACTCGCAAAGCGTTCCTCTTGTCCACGTTTCCCAAGGTACCGGCCGCCTACCGATCGGCGCTCCCCGGGGTCCGCCTTCCGAGCAGCGCGCCAAGCCGCGCGGTCCCCTCCGCCGCGGCCAGCGCCTCCAGGGTGACGGGGCGTCCGGTCCGGTCGGCCACCGGCAGCCGCCAGTTGGGGTACTGGTCCCAGGTGCCGGGCAGGTTCTGCGGGCGCGGGTCGCCGACCGTGTCGGGCAGCCAGACCCCGACCAGCTCGGCGGGGGTGGCCAGCAGGAAGGCGTACAGCGCCTCGGCGGTCAGCTCGGCGCCCTCGGGCAGCAGGCCGGCCCGGGTCAGTTCGGCCCGCCAGTCGGTGAGTTCGGCGGCCGCCTCGGCCTGCTCCTCGGCCAGCGGACGGGCCAGCAGGCCGAGCCGGTGCCGCAGCTCGACGTGCTCGCCGGAGAGCCGGGCCGCGGTGCTCGGCAGGTCGTGGGTGGTCAGGGTGGCCAGGCAGGCCGCCCGCCAGCGCTCCGGCGGCAGGACCGCGCCGTCCGCCCGCCAGTCCCGCTCGAACCAGAGCACCGAGGTGCCCAGCACCCCACGCGCCGTCAGCTCCTCCCGCACGCCCGGCTCCACCGTGCCCAGGTCCTCGCCGATCACGTACCCGCCGGCCCGGTGCGCCTCCAGCGCCAGCACCCCGAGCATCGCCTCCGCGTCGTAGCGGACGTACGCGCCCTGGGTCGGCGGGTGCCCGGCCGGCACCCACCAGAGCCGGAACAGGCCCATCACGTGGTCGATCCGGAGCGCCCCGGTGTGCCGCAGCGCGGCCCGCAGCAGCTCCGCGTACGGGGCGTACCCGGCGGCGGCCAGCGCGTCCGGGCGCCAGGGCGGCAGACCCCAGTCCTGGCCGTGCGCGTTGAAGGCGTCCGGCGGGGCGCCCACCGAGATGCCCTCGGCCAGCACCTCCTGGAGCACCCAGGCGTCCGCGCCGTCCGGGTGCGCGCCGACCGCCAGGTCGTGGATCAGGCCGACCGGCATCCCGGCCTCCTTGGCGGCCTGCTGGGCGGCGCCGAGCTGCTGGTCCGTCAGCCAGGCCAGCCAGCGGTGGAACTCCACCCGCTCGGCCAGGTCCTGGGCGGCCTTGGTGACGTGCGGGCTGTCCGGGTGGCGCAGGCCCTTGGGCCACTGCCGCCAGTTGTCGCCGTGCTGCTCGGCCAGCGCGGACCAGACCGCGTACTGCTCCAGCCAGCGGCCCTCCCGCTCGACGAACGCCCGGTAGGCCGCCTCCCGGCCGGGGCCGCGGGGCACCCGGTGCAGGATCTCCAGCGCCTCCAGCTTGACCGCGCGCACCGCGTCCCGGTCCACCAGTCCGTCGTGGGCCAGCACCTCCTGGCTCAACCTCCGCCCGCGCTCCGGGAGTTCACCCAGGTCGGCGTAGGCGTACTCGGCCACCGCCTCGACCCGCAGGTGCACCGGGTCGGCGAACCGGCGGGAGGACGGGCGGTACGGCGACGGGTCGGACGGCGCACCTGGCAGCGCCGCGTGCAGCGGGTTGATCTGCAGGAAGCCCGCCCCGAGGCCGTGCCCGGCCCACTGCGCCAGCTCGGCCAGGTCGCCGAGGTCGCCCATCCCCCAGGACCGCTCCGAGAGCACCGAGTAGAGCTGGGCCAGGAACCCCCAGGACCGCTGCCCGAGCTCCGGCAGCCGCTGCGGCGCCACGATCAGCGGGGCCGACTCGTCCCGGTCGCCGATCCGGGCCGTCAGCCGGTGCCTGCCGAGCGGGAGGTCGGCCGGCAGCCAGTGCGAACGCCCGGCCGGCAGGCTCCAGGTCCCGCCGTCCTCCAACTCCACGGCCAGCCGCGCCTCGGCCGGCACGTCCAACGCCGTCCGCCGCCCGGCCCGGACCACCAGGCAGGGCGGCAGCAACCGGGCCGCCTGCTCCGCCCGGTGCCGCTCGATCGCGTCCCGCACCGCCGCCGGACTCCCCGCGTCCACCCCCAGCGTGGCCAGCACCGCCACCAAGGTGTGCGGCGCCACCGGCACCGGTCCCGAACCCGGGTCGTACGTACTGTCCACCCCGTGCGCGTGGGCCAGCGCCACCAGCTCGGGAGACGGCGGCGGATCCTCGGCGGGGGCCTGCGGACTGCCGGTTGCACGATCGAGGTATGCGGCCACTCTTGGGCTCCTGCGGGTCAGTGAAGCCGTACGGGACTCCCCAGTCCTACCCGCGCCCACCCCGCCCGACCCCGGCGCCCGCGCGGCGGAGTCACCCGAACGGAGGTGTCGCCGCCCCGCGCGGCGGTACGCGCACCGAATCCACACATAGGGGATTTTCCGGCATAACGGGCAATCCGTGCATGGGCGTTGACACCCGCACGGCTTGCTGATGGGCTGTGGCGCGGGGGCTTGGACCGGACGTTTTTCAGGTTGAGGAGGGTCCTGTGCAGGCTCGGGTGTCAGTGGCTGCCGGACGGCGGCTGAGGCAGCAGATCGAGCAGAGCGCGGCCCTCCGTGAGGTGCTCTGGCACCCGGCCGCGTTGGCGGCCCGGCGGGCCACCGCGCGGACGGCGCGGCAGTTGGCGCCCAAGGTGGCGGACCGGCTGATCGCGGATCTCAAGGGCACCGAGCCGCTGCTCGCGTCGGTCCGGGCCGAGCGCCGGCGGGGCCCGCGACGGGCCGCGCTGCAGCTGGCCGCGACGCTCTCGGCGGCCGCCGTGGTCGGCGGTCTGATGGTCGGGATCCCGGGCACCGCCTACGCCGAGCCGGCGGTCGGACGGGCCGTCAGCAGCGCGCCCCGGACGCCGCTCGGCACGCTGGCCGACCCGCAGGTGTACCCCAGGCCGCAGCAGCTGACCACCGTCGGGCGCCCGGTCAGCGTGCCGCCCGCGGTCAACGTGGTGAGCGCGGACCAGGCCGACGGGCCCGCCCTGGACGCGGTCCGGGAGGTGCTCGGGACGGCCGGGGCGACCGTGGTCACCTCGCTGCCCGACCTGCCGGCCGAGCCGGCCCCGGGCAGCCTGACGGTGTACGTCGGCGGCCCGACCGAGGCGGCGGGCGGGGCGGTCGACCGGGCCCTGCGCAGCCTCGCGACGGCCACCGGGCAGCAGCTCTCGTTCGACGGACTGCCCACCGGGGGCTACCTGCTGGCGGCCGGCCAGCTGCCGACCACCGGCGGCACGTACGGCGCGGTGGTGCTGGCCGGCGTGGACGCCGCCGGGACGTTCAACGCCGCGCAGAGCCTGCGGCAGCTGCTGGCGCCCGTCCAGCCCGGCCAGGGGCAGGGCGCGGGCGCGCTCGGCTTCCCGGGCGTGGCGGTCCGGGACTGGCCGAGCGGCGCGACCGTCCGGGGCATCGCCGAGTCCTTCCAGGGCACCCCCTGGAGCGCCGAACAGCGGCTGGCCCAGCTCGACTTCCTCGGCCGGACCAAGCAGAACTTCTACCTCTACGCGCCCGGCGGCGACCCGTACCGGCTGTCCCGCTGGCGCGACGCCTACCCCGAGCCGCAGGCCGCCGAGCTGCGCGAACTGGCCGGCCGGGCCCGGCAGAACCACGTCACCCTCGGCTACTCGATCGACCCCGGCCAGTCGTTCTGCTACAGCTCCGCCAAGGACCTGGACGCCCTGCTGGGCAAGCTGGACGGGCTGCGGAAGCTGGGCTTCGAGGCGTTCCAGCTGGAGTTCCTGGACGTCAGCTACGACGAGTGGCACTGCTCCACCGACCGCCGCAGCTTCGGCACCGGCCCGGAGGCGGCCGGCAGGGCGCAGGCCGCCCTGGTCGGCAAGGTCAGGGAGCGGCTGACCAAGGGGAAGCTCCCGCTCACGGTGGTCCCGACCGACTACCAGAAGGCGGCCGCCTCGCCGTACCGGACCGCACTGGCCGCCGGGCTGCCGAAGGACGTCCAGCTGGCCTGGAGCGGTGGGTCGGTGATCCCGGCGAAGATCACCGGCGGTCAGTTCGCCGAGGCCGCCAAGGGCGCCGGGCACCCGCTGGTCACGCTGGACGGCTACCCCGTCAACGACTCCGCCCCGGACCGGCTCTTCCTCGGCGCCTACCAGGGGCGCGACCCCGAGCTGGCCACCGGTTCGGCCGCGCTGGTCACCGCCGCGATGACCCAGCCGGTGCTGTCCCGGATCCCGCTGGCCACCGCCGCCGACTTCGCCTGGAACCCGGCCGGCTACCGCCCCGCCGAGTCCTGGCGGGCCGCGCTCCGGCCGCTGGCCGGCACCGACGCCGGCCTGGCCGCGGTCACCGCGCTGGCGGGCAACAGCACCTCCTCCCCGCTGGCCCGGGCCGAGTCCGGCTACCTGACCCCGCTGGCCGAACGGTTCTGGGCGGCCGTGGAGCCCACCGGCGGCAGCACGCCCGACCCGGCCCGGCTGGCCGAGGCCGCCGCCCCGCTGCGGGACGCCTTCGCCACCATGGCGGGTGCCCGGCAGGCGCTGGCCGCCGAGGCACTGGGCGCGGAGGCCGACCCCTGGCTCACCCAGCTCGCCGGATACGGCCGGGCCGGGGTGGCGGCGGTCGACATGCTGCTGGCCCAGCGCGGCGGCGACGGCACGGCGGCCTGGCAGCACCGGGTCACCCTGCGCAGCGAGCGCGACCAGCTGGCCCAGGGCGGCGCGGTGGTCGGCACCGGTGTGCTGGACCCGTTCCTGGACCGGGCCGCGAAGGCCGCCGACAGCTGGTCCGGGGTCCGGGCCGGGGCGATCGGCGCGACCACCACGCTGGGCACCGCGCACGACCACCGGCCCGCCCTGATGACCGACGACTCCGCCGACACCTTCTACTGGACCTCCGCCCCGCCGCAGCCCGGCGACGCGATCGGCCTCGACCTCGGCTCCGGCCGGCCGCTGGGCACCGTCACGGTGCTGATGGGCAGTTGGGGCGACGGTCCGGACGCCCGCAGCGCGTCGGGCGACTTCCTGCACGAGGGCGTGCTGGAGTACACCACCGGCGAGGGCGGCTGGAAGGAGCTGACCAAGGTCCGCGGCCGCCAGGACATCACCGCGACGGCGCCCGCCGGGGTGGTGGCCAAGGCGGTCCGGCTGCGGGCCACCAGCGGTCAGAAGACGGCCGTCGCGGTCCGCGAGTTCAGCATCGCGGCCCCCGGCGAGACCCCGGCCACCGTGTCCGGCGGCCCGGTCGCCGCCCCCGGCTCCTCGGCCGCCGCCGTCCTGGACGGCAACCCCGACACCGCCTACCGGGCCGCCAGCGCCCCCGGCAGCAACGACGCCCCGCTCACCGTCGAACTCGGCGCACCCCGGCCGCTGGACCGGGTCACCGTGCTCACCGACCCCACCGTCCGGGCCACCGGCACGGTGGAGGTCCAGCAGGTCGACGGCAGTTGGGCGACGATCGGCGCCGTCCGCCCCGGCTGGAACGAGCTGCCCGCCCAGGGCCGCCCGGTCGGCGCGATCCGGCTGAGCTGGGCCCCCGGCGGCGAGCCGCCGGTGGTGAACCAGATCATCCCCTGGTACGCCGACACCCCCGCCGCGCGGCTCGGCCTGGCCTCCCCGGTGCTGGACGTGATCGTCGGCGCCACCGTGCCCGCGCAGACCAGGGCGGTGGTCGAGTCCGGCCGCCCCGACGTGATCACCGGCGAACTGAAGGCCGAGGTCCCGCTGGTGGCCAAGGGTCTGACGGTCGCTCCGGTACCCGCCCTCGCCGTCCCGCGCGGCGGCCGGGTGGCCGCCCCGCTCCAGGTCACCGCGGCGGCCGGGACGCCCACCGGCACGTACCTGGTCCCGGTCGCCTTCACCGCCGGCGGGCTGACGGTCCGCCAGGTGCTCCAGGTCCGGGTGGTCCCGCCGACCACCGGGCCCGACCTGGCGCCCGGCGCGGTCGCCTCGTCCTCCGGGGACGACTCCGCCAAGACGCCCGCCTCCGCCGTGAACGACCGCGACCCGAAGACCCGGTGGACCGCCCCCGCCAAGGACGACGCCTGGGTCCAGCTCCGGCTGCCGGCCGCCACCCGGCTGGGCTCGGCGGTGCTCACCTGGCAGCCCGCCTACGCCTCCGCCTACCGGCTGGAGACCTCCCCCGACGGCGTGCACTGGACCACCGCGGCCACCGTCGAGGACGGGCGGGGCGGCACCGAGACCCTCCGCTTCGACGCCCCCGACACCCAGTACCTCCGCCTCCAGGGCCTCACCCGGGCCACACCGTACGGCTACTCCCTCACCGCCCTCGAGCTCTACGCCGCGGGCTAGGCGGGCGCTCGGGCATCTACGGTCCGGGGCTCGGGGCTGCGCTCTAGGCAGGCGACCGGGCATCTACGGTCAGGGGCTCGGGGAACTGCGAGGAGGTCTGGCGTGCGGGTCACTGCGAAAGTGCCTGACCACCTACGCGGCGATCACCTTGAACGAGGCCGGCGTCGCAGTTCCCCGAGCCCCTGGTGGCTGAGCCCGGAACGCAGAGCCCCGAGCCCCGAGCCCCTGGACCGTAGCTGCCTGAGCGCCAGCGAAAACGCGGCGGGCCGCCGGCACTCCCGGAGGGGGTGGCGGCGGCCCATGAGGCGTACCGAGGATTGGCTGGCAGGCCCTGTCTGTCAGGCGGAGAGCGGTTCGTGCTCGCCGCGGTGGGTCCGTCCGTGCGGGGCCGGGAAGGTGGCGCCGTGGTCGGGATGGTCGTGGTGTTCGTACTCGCGGAACTGTTCGGTCGCGCCGTACGGCTCCAGGTAGGGCCGCCAGCGCGGGTCCTTGATGCCGGTGCCGATGATACGCCAGGCCAGGCCGCTGGGCGGGGCGGGGGGACGTTTCATCCGCCAGCCGAGGTCGGCGAGATGGCGGTCGGCCTTGGTGTGGTTGCAGCGGCGGCAGGCCGCCACCACGTTGTCCCACCGGTGCTGGCCACCCCTGCTGCGCGGGATGACGTGGTCGACGCTGGTTGCGGCGGCCCCGCAGTAGACGCAACGGCCCTGATCGCGGGCGAACAGGGCGCGGCGGGTGAGCGGGACCGGCCCGCAGAAGGGGACCCGGACGAAGCGGGTCAGTCGGACGACGGACGGCGCCGAGACGGCGCTGGTGGCGCTGTGCAGAGTGATTCCGGAATCCTCCAGGCTGACCGCCTTGTGGTTGAGGACCAGGATGAGAGCGCGGCGCATCGAGACGACACCGAGTGGTTCGTACGACGCGTTGAGGACCAGGACATGCGGCACGGAGGCCTCCTTGGACGCCTGCGGCGCGTGGCTCGCGCCGGGACGAGCGGGTGACCGCGCGGGGTTGTCCGCCCGACGCGATCTCCACCAGTGTCGCCTTACGCCGTTGTAGGGCGCCACCAATCCTGCGAAACGGAGCCGATGTGGGTTCCGTCATATCCGATATGCCCAGCAGGTGGCCGCGATGCACCATTCGTCGCTGGTAACCGGCCCCTTCGGCCCATTCCGGGAGCCTGACGGGTCGTCCGTCCGGGTGGTGCGCGACGCTAGGGTGGCAGTTCGTCCTGATCAGTGACCCGCAGGCGGTCAGTGGTCCCCAGCAGGAAGGACTCCGCTCGTGTCCAGCTCCGGCGCTTTCGGCCTCCTCGCCGACGCCTCGTCCACGCCCTCCCCTTCGTCGGGGCCGTCCGACGATCCGCTGTCCAGGCTGCCGACCTCCCCTTCCGAGGCGGCCGAGGCGACCAGACAGGCCGCGGGCTGGTTGAGCAGCAGTTGGCAGGGCTGGCTGGAGAACGGTCTGCGGATCCTGCTGATCATGGTGCTGGCCCTGGTGCTGCGGGCCGTGCTGCAGAAGCTGATCAGCAAGTTCATAGCCCGGATGGTGCGGCCCTCGGAGAGCGAGGCCGAGCTCGGCCGGTTCGGCGGGCTGCTGGCGAACAGCGGGGTGGTGAACACCGAGCGGCGGCAGCAGCGGTCGGCGGCGATCGGCTCGGTGCTGCGCAGCGTCACCTCGTTCACCATTCTGGGTACCGCCGGGCTGATGGTGCTCTCCGCCCTCGGGGTGAATCTGGCCCCGCTGCTGGCCAGTGCCGGTGTGGCCGGTGTGGCGATCGGCTTCGGCGCGCGGAACCTGGTGACCGACTTCCTGTCCGGGGTCTTCATGATCATGGAGGACCAGTACGGCGTCGGCGACGAGATCGACACCGGCGTGGCCACCGGCACGGTGCTGGAGGTCGGCCTGCGGGTGACCAAGCTGCGCGGGGCGAACGGCGAGATCTGGTACATCCGCAACGGCGAGGTGAAGCGGATCGCCAACATGAGCCAGGGGTGGGCGACCGCCTCGGTGGACGTCCAGGTCGGCTACAAGGAGGACCTGGTCCGGGTCGAGGAGCTGATCAAGGAGACCGCGGAGCAGCTGGCCAAGGAGACCCCGTACGACGAGCTGATCTGGGGTCAGGTCAAGGTGCTCGGGGTGGAGTCGGTGGCCTTCGACTCGGTGGTGCTGCGGGTCGAGGCGCGCACCTCGCCGGGCAAGGCGCTGCTGGTGGCGCGCACCCTGCGGCAGCGCTTGAAGGCCGCCTTCGACGAGGCGGGCGTGAAGCTCAAGGAGGACGCGCCGGCCGCCGTCACGGTGGCGGCGTCGACCGTCGAGGCGTCCGCCGGCGTGGCCGCGGCACCGGCCGACCCGATCCCCGTCGCCACCCAGACCGGCAAGCCGATCCCGGCCCAGCCCGGCGAGTAGCGGCCGCCCCTGAACCCCGCCCCCGGCCTCGGGGGCGGGGTTCCGCGCTGTCCGCACGTAACGCTTCGGCATCCTCCCGAGGGGGGCCCATTGACACTCTCGCACCCTGCGCCATACCGTCCTTCTCAGCGATTGGAAAGTTTCCTAACTATTCACGGAGCGCCACCCCGACCAGCACGTCCGGGTGGTGAGAGGGGAGGATCTGGGCTGTGACCGACAACACCCGTACCCCCATCGCCGGTACCCCCAGCCTGCTCCGGGCGATCAACGACCGGGCGGCGCTCGAGCTGCTGCTCGCGCACGGTCCGCTCTCGCGGACCCAGATCGGCAGCCTGACCGGGCTCTCCAAGCCCACCGCATCCCAGCTGCTCGGCCGGCTGGAGAGCGCCGGGCTGGTCCTGCCGGTCGGCACCACGGCCGGCGGCCCCGGCCCGAACGCCCAGCTGTACCAGGTCAATCCGGCCGCCGGCTACGTCGCCGGGCTGGACGTGACGACCACCCACGTCCGTACCGCCGTCGCCGACATCACCGGCAGCACGCTGGCCGAGGCGATCACCCCCACCAAGGGCTGGCCCGCCGCCGAGACCGTGCAGCGGACCGCCGAGGCGCTGGCCGCGACCGTCCGGGAGGCCGGTCTGACGCCGGGCGACCTGCGCGGGATCGTGGTCGGGGTGCCCGGTGCGCTCGACCCGGTGAGCGGCAAGCTGCGGTACGCCGCGCACCTGCCCGGGTGGCACTCGCCCAGGCTGCTGACCGACCTGGAGACCGCCTTCGGCGCCCCGGTCACCATCGAGAACGACGTGAACCTGGCCGCCGTCGCGGAGCAGGCCTTCGGCTCCGCGCAGGGCAGCGAGGACTTCGTGCTGCTCTGGGCCGAGGAGGGCCTCGGCGCCGCGATCGTGCTGGCCGGGCGGCTGCACCGGGGCTTCACCGGCGGCGCGGGCGAGGTCGGCTACATGCCGGTGCCCGGCGCCCCGGTGGTGCACAACGTCCGGCGCAAGAACTCCGGCGGCTTCCAGGAGCTGGCCGGTGCCGAGGCGGTGCTGTCGCTGGCCCGACGGTACGGCCTCGGCGGCAGTACCACCGAGGCGGCCGTGGCCGGTGCGCTGGAGACCCCGGGCGCCGGTGACGAGTTCCTCGACGAACTGGCCGAACGGCTGGCGATCGGGCTCGCCTCGATCGTCGCCGTGGTCGACCCCGAGCTGGTGGTGCTCTCCGGTGGCACCGCCACCGCCGGCGGCGACCGGCTGCGCGGGTCGGTCCAGGACGCGCTGGCCCGGATCTCGATCCCCCGGCCCGAGGTCCGCAGCAGCTCCGTCCCCGGCTCTCCCGTCCTGCACGGCGCCCTGCAACGCGCCCTCACCTCGGCCCGTGAGTCGGTGTTCTCCACCCACTGACCGCGACCGCCGCCATGACCCACCGTCACCTTCTCGCCCGTCCACCGCCCGTGCGATTCCGCCTGCCCCCACAGTCCCAGGAGGACCCTCCTATGCTTTCCGCCCGCAGACCGTCCCGCCTGCTCGCCGCCGCCACCGGCGGCGCCGTCCTGGCACTGCTCGCCACCGCCTGCACCGGCACCAACGCCGAAGGCGGCCAGGACGACTCGGCCGCCGGCAAGGACGTGACCATCACGTTCTGGCACGGCTGGAGCCAGGACAGCGAGACCAAGGCGATCGAGGACAACGTGGCCGCCTTCGAGAAGGCGCACCCGAACATCCACGTCAAGATCGTGTCGCGGATCGAGGACGACAAGAGCGAGCAGGCGCTGCGGGCCGGCGGCCCGGACGCACCGGACGTGGTCTCCTCGTTCACCACCGACAACGTCGGCAAGTTCTGTTCGGCCAAGGTCTGGGCCGACCTCAACCCGTTCCTCAAGAAGGACGGCATCGACCCGGCCAAGACCTTCCCGGGCGCGATGCTCAAGTACACCCAGTTCGAGGGCAACCAGTGCTCGCTGCCGCTGCTCGGCGACGCCTACGGCCTGTACTACAACAAGACCGCCTTCGCGGCCGCCGGGATCACCGCGCCGCCGAAGACCTTCAGCGAGTTCGAGGCGGCCGCGGCCAAGCTGACCGTCGCCGAGGGCGACGGCTTCAAGCAGCTCGGCTTCATGCCGAACTACCACGGCTACGAGAGCAGCATCGCGCACCTGCTGGGTCAGTACGGCCCGACGTACTTCGACGCCGCGGGCAAGTCCACCCTCGCCACCGACCCCAAGGTGAGCGCGATGATGGAGTGGCAGAAGAGCCTGGTCGGCAAGCTCGGCGGCTTCGAGAAGCTGGAGAAGTACCGGACCGGCTTCGGCGACGAGTTCAGCGCCAAGAACCCCTTCCACACCGGCCAGGTCGCGATGTCGATGGACGGCGAGTGGCGGACCGCCGCCCTGGCCGAGGAGAAGCTGCCGTTCGAGTGGGCCACCGCGCCGTTCCCGGTGCCGGACGACCAGGCCGCCACGTACGGCCGGGGTTACCAGACCGGCACCATCATCGGCATCGCCCGGGGCAGCCAGAAGCAGACCGCCGCCTGGGAGCTGGTGAAGTACCTGACCACCAACACGGACGCCGTGGTGAGCTTCGCCAACGCGATCCACAACGTGCCGAGCACCTTCGAGGCGCTCGACTCGCCGAAGCTGACCACCGACCCGAACTTCCGGACCTTCATCGACATCGCCAAGAACCCGAACTCCGGCACCACCCCGGCCAGCCTGAACGGCGGTGCCTACCAGGTGAGCCTGCAGAACCTCGGCTTCGACTACGAGTCCGGCAAGCAGACCGACCTCAAGGCCGGGCTCGCCGCCACGGCCAAGGAGATCGACGCGGCCGTCACCCAGGCCAAGTGACCCGGCCATGGCACTTGTCGGTACCTCGATCCCGGCGGCGCTGAAGCGCAAGCGCCGCCGGGAGGCGCTTCGGACGCTCGCCTTCCTCTCCCCCTGGCTGATCGGCTTCGCGGTCTTCTTCGCCTACCCGCTGCTCTCCACGGCCTACTTCTCCTTCATGCGGTACGACGGCTTCAACGCACCGACCTTCCGGGGTCTGCAGAACTGGAGCTACGTCCTCAACGACTACCCGTCGTTCTGGCAGGGCCTGGGGAACACCCTCTGGCTGGTGGTCGTGATGGTCACCCTGCGGGTCGCGTTCGGGCTCGGCATCGGTCTGCTGATCACCAAGGTGAAGACCGGCGCGGGCCTCCTCCGCACCCTGTTCTACCTGCCCTACCTGGCTCCGCCGGTGGCCGCGACGATCGCCTTCGCGTTCCTGCTCAACCCCGGCACCGGCCCGGTCAACGCCCTGCTCGGCGACCTCGGGCTGCCGACCCCGGGCTGGTTCACCGACCCGGACTGGTCCAAGCCGGCCCTCACCATGCTGGCGATGTGGGGCATCGGCGACCTGATGGTGATCTTCATGGCCGCCCTGCTGGACGTCCCCAGGGAGCAGTACGAGGCGGCCGAGCTGGACGGGGCGGGCCCGCTCCAGAAGTTCCGCTTCGTCACCATGCCGAACATCGCGCCGATCGTGCTGTTCGCCGTGGTCACCGGCGTGATCCAGACCATGCAGTACTACACCCAGGCGATCGTGGCCGGGAAGGTGGCCAGCGGCGTGATCGGCGGCTCCGGCCAGCAGTTCGAGCCCGGCTACCCGAACGGCTCCACCTGGACCCTGCCCCAGATGGTCTACAACCTGGGCTTCCAGCAGTCCAACTACGGCTCCGCCTGCGTGGTCGCGCTGATCCTGTTCGTGATCTCGATGGCCTTCACGTCGCTGCTGCTGCGCCGTAGGTCGGGTCTGCTGGCGAGTGAGGACTGATCCCATGACCGCAACCATCTCCCTTCCGCTGACCCGCAGGGACGCGGCCGCCAAGGTGGCCCGCCGCCGGGCCGCGCTGCACTGGGTGGCCGTGCACTCGCTGGCCATCGCCGCCGCGCTGTTCTTCGTGCTGCCGTTCGTCTTCGTCTTCCTCACCTCGGTGATGACGGACCGTCAGGCGATCACCGCCGACCTGTGGCCGCACACCTGGCAGTGGGACAACTTCGTCAAGGTGTGGCAGACCGAGGGCTTCCTCACCTGGTGGCGCAACACCCTGCTGTACGCGGGCCTGGGCACCGTGCTGACCGTGGTCTCCAGCCTGCCGGTGGCCTACGCGATGGCCAAGTTCCGCTTCCGCGGCCGGAATCTGGCGCTGATGGCGGTGATCTCGATGATGATGCTGCCGCCCCAGGTGGTCATCATCCCGATGTACCTGTTCTGGGCCAAGCAGCTGCACCTGACCGGCACGCTCTGGCCGTTGATCATCCCGATGGCCTTCGGCGACGCGTTCTCGATCTTCCTGCTCCGGCAGTTCCTGCTGACGGTGCCCAAGGAGTACATCGAGGCGGCCCGGATCGACGGCTGCGGCGAGTTCCGCACCCTGCTCAAGGTCGTCGTCCCGATGGCGAAGCCCGCCATCGCCGCCGTCGCGCTGTTCCAGTTCTTCTACTGCTGGAACGACTACTTCGGCCCGCAGATCTACGCCAGCAACAACCAGGAAGCCTGGACGCTGAGTTACGGCCTGGCCTCGTTCAAGGCCGCGCACCACACCAACTGGAACCTCACCATGGCGGCCACGCTGCTGGTGATGGCGCCGGTGATCATTCTCTTCTTCTTCGCACAGAAGGCCTTCATCGAAGGCGTGACACTGACAGGGGTCAAGGGCTGATGTCCGCACTGAAGTTGGCAATCGTCGGCGGCGGTTCCACCTACACACCCGAGCTGATCGACGGTTTCGCCCGGCTCCGCGACACCCTGCCGATCGGCGAGCTGGTGCTGATCGACCCGGCCGCCGAGCGGCTGGAGCTGATCGGCGGGCTGGCCCGGCGGATCTTCGCCAAGCAGGGCCACGGCGCGGTGGTCACCACCACGACCGACGTGAGCGCCGGGGTGCAGGGCGCCGACGCCGTGCTGCTCCAGCTCAGGGTCGGCGGCCAGGCCGCCCGCAACCAGGACGAGACCTGGCCGCTGGAGTGCGGCTGCGTCGGCCAGGAGACCACCGGCGCGGGCGGGTTGGCCAAGGCGCTGCGCACCGTCCCGGTGGTGTTGGAGATCGCCGAGCAGGTCCGCCGGGCCAACCCGGACGCCTGGATCGTCGACTTCACCAACCCGGTCGGCATCGTCACCCGGGCCCTGCAGACCGCCGGGCACAAGGCGGTCGGCCTGTGCAACGTGGCGATCGGCTTCCAGCGCAAGTTCGCCGCCCACCTGGGTGTCGCACCGGAGCTGGTCCGGCTGGACCACGTCGGGCTGAACCACCTGACCTGGGAGCGCGGGGTCACCCTGCTGGAGACGCCGGACGCCGCGACCGGACGCGAGGTGCTGCCGGATCTGCTGGCCGGCTTCGGCCAGCAGATCTCCGAGGACCTGCACCTGCCGCTGCCGGTGATCCGGCGGCTCGGCGTGGTGCCCTCCTACTACCTGCGCTACTTCTACCAGCACGACCAGGTGGTCGAGGAGCTGAAGGTCCAGGGCTCCCGGGCGGCCAAGGTCGCGGCGATCGAGCAGGAACTGCTCACCATGTACGCCGACCCGACCCTGGACACCAAGCCGGAGCTGCTCGGCCAGCGCGGCGGCGCCTTCTACTCCGAGGCCGCCGTCCAGCTGATCGCCTCGCTGCTCGGCACCGACGGCGGCACCAGCGTGCAGGTGGTCAACACCCGCAACGACGGCGTGCTCCCCTTCCTGCCGGACGACGCGGTCATCGAGGTGCCCGCCGAGGTGGACGCGAACGGCGTCCGGCCGCTGCCGCAGCGCCCGGTCGAGCCGCTGTACGCCGGCCTGATCGCCTCGGTCACCGCGTACGAGCAGCTCGCCCTGGAGGCGGCCCTCAAGGGTGGCCGGGACCGGGTCTTCGACGCCCTGCTGGCCCACCCGCTGGTCGGGCAGATCGAGCTCGCCGACCAGCTGACGGACCGTCTGCTCGCGCACAACGGAGCCCACCTGCCGTGGGCGTGAGCAACTTCTCCTTTCCCGGCCGGGACGGTCGGGGTGTTTATGAGCGGGGTCCTGATGCAGCAGCTTGAGCAACTCCCCGGCGTCCTCGCCATCGACGCCGGTAACAGCAAGACCGACGTCGCGCTGGTCGGCGCGGACGGCAGCGTGCTCGGTCACGCCCGGGGCGGCGGCTTCCAGCCGCAGACCGTCGGCGCCGAGGCGGCGATCGCCGGACTGGCACCGCTGGTGGACTCGGTGGCCGCCCAGGCCGGGCTGGACCCGACGGCCGGCGTGCTGGTCTCGTTCGTCAGCGCCTGCCTCGCCAACGCCGACCTGCCGGTCGAGGAGGACGCCCTGCTGGCCGCCCTCACCGCCCGCGGCTGGGGCGTCGGCAACGCCGTCGCCAACGACACCTTCGGCCTGCTGCGGGCCGGTACCGACGGCCCGCGCGGCGTCGCGGTGGTCTGCGGCGCCGGGATCAACTGCGCCGGCCTGCTGCCCGACGGGCGCACCGCCCGCTTCCTCGCCCTCGGCAAGCTCAGCGGCGACTGGGGCGGCGGGGCCGGGCTGGCCGGCGCCGCGATGTGGCACGCCGTCCGGGCCGAGGACGGCCGGGGCGGCCCGACCGCCCTGTCCACCGCGATCGCCGCCCACTTCGGCCTGCCGTCCGCCACCGCCCTGGCCGAGGAGATCCACCTCGGCCGGGTGCCGGGCGCCCGGCTGCACGAGCTGGTGCCGGTGCTGTTCGCCGCCGCCGACAGCGGGGACGAGACGGCGCTGGCGCTGATCGACCGTCAGGCCGACGAGATCGTCCGGCTCGCGGTGGTCGCGCTCCGCCGGCTCGACCTGCTCGGCGAGGCCGCACCGGTGGTGCTGGGCGGTGGCGTCCTGGCGTCCCGGCAGCCGTTGCTGCTCGACAACGTCACCGCGCGGTTGGCCCTGGCGGCACCGTTGGCGGAGGCCCGGGTCGTGGTGGCGCCGCCGGTGCTCGGCGCCGCACTGCTCGGCCTCGACCAGCTGGGCGGCGACCCCGTCGCCCAGCGCCGCCTGCGGGACGCCTACCCGACCACGGCCGCAGTGGGAGCGCTCCGCTGAACCCCGGCTTTTTGCAGGGCGTTCAGTTGCACTGTCCAGGGGCTCGGGGCTCTGTTGTTGTGCGGCTCCGCCGCGTGGGCGAGGAGATCTGGCGCCGGGGTCACGGACGAAAGTGCCTGACCACCTACGCGACGATCACCTTGCAAGGGCCGGCGTCGCAGTTCCCCGAGCCCCTGACCGTAGATGGCGCGCCGCATGCGAAAAGTCGGCGTCGCCCACGCGGCGGAGCCGCACAACAGCAGAGCCCCGAGCCCCTGACTCCTCCGAAGCACCTGCCAAAAGGGTCGGCGTCGCCCACGCGGCGGAGCCGCACAACAGCACAGCCCCGAACCCCTGACCGTAGAGCTGAGACACCTGCCAAGAGCGCTAGCGCCAGGTGCGGCGGTAGTCGCGGGGGGCGATGCCGACGCGGCGGGTGAAGGCGGGGCGCAGCGACACCGCGGAGGCGAACCCGCAGCGGACGGCGATCTCGTCGACCGGGAGGTCGGTCTCCTCCAGGAGGCGTTGGGCGGCCAGGACGCGTTGTTCGGAGAGCCAGCGCAGTGGGGGGACGCCCGTCGCTTCGGTGAAGCGGCGGGCGAAGGACCGTTCGGACATGGTCGCGAGGCGAGCCAACTCCCGTACGGTCCAATGGTGTTCGAGGGCGCCGAGGATCGTGGTGCGGAGGCCGGAGAGCGGGTCGTCGGCGGTGGCGTCCGGGACCGGGGTGGGGATGAACTGGGCCTGGCCGCCCGAGCGGAACGGGGCGGTGACCATCGCCCGGGCGATCGCGGCGGCCGCCTGCTGGCCGTGCGCCGCCCGGACCAGGTGCAGGCAGAGGTCGATCCCGGCGGCCACCCCGGCCGAGGTCCAGATCAGGCCGTCGCCGGTGAACAGCACCTCGGGGTCGACCCGGACGGCCGGGTGACGGCGGGCCAGGTCGGCGGCCAGGTGCCAGTGCGTGGTGGCCCGGCGGCCGTCCAGCAGGCCCGCGTCGGCGAGCAGGAAGGCGCCCGCGCAGAGCGAGGCGATGGGTATCCCGGCGGCGTGCACCGCGCGCAGTGCGGCCAGCACGTCGTCCGGGGCCCGGACGGTGGGTTCCTGCACGCCCGGCACCAGCACCAGGTCGCAGTCCAGCAGGGCCTCCAGACCGGCGTCCGGTACGCGTTCCAGGCCGCCGCCGAACCGGACCCGGCTGTCGGCCGGGCCGCAGACCCGCAGCTCGAACGGCGGGTACCCGAGCCGGCTCCGCCGGTCGGACCACACCTCGCCGATCACCGCGAAGTCGAAGGCCCGCACGCCGTCCAGGATCAGACACCCCACCGTCTTCATGGCAGGAATCTATCGGTCACCGGCGGTCCGCCCGCTCACCCCGGGATGGCTGCCGCGGACAGCATGGGGGCATGACGAACACCGGCGCTTTCGACGCCCCTCTGACCATCGCCCCCGACGCCGTACTGATCGTGATCGACGTCCAGCAGGGCTTCGAGGACGAGGCGTTCTGGGGCCCCCGGGACAACCCGGAGGCCGAGCTGCGGATCGGCGAACTGCTCGACGCGTGGCAGCGCACCGACCGTCCGGTGGTCGTGGTGCAGCACCAGGGGGCCCGCAGCCCGCTCGCCCCCGGCACCCCCGGCTACGAGCTCAAGCCCGTGGTGGCCGGGGTGCGCGCCGACCTGCACATCACGAAGACCGTGAACAGCGCGTTCTACGGCACCCCCGACCTGCACGCCTGGCTGCAGGAACGCGGCGCCACCCAGCTGGTGACGGTCGGCATCATGACCAACGTGTGCAACGAGACCACCGCCCGGATGGGCGGCAACCTCGGCTACGACGTGGTCTTCCCGATCGACGCCATGCACACCTTCGCGATGGCGGGCCCGGACGGTGAGCGCATCCCGGCCGAGCAGCTGGCCAAGGGCACCGGCGCGGTGCTGCACGCGATGCGGTTCGCCAAGGTGGTCAGCACCGAGGCCGTGCTGAAGGCGGTCTGATCCGGCTCCCGACGGGCCGTCAGTGCCCCTGTTCGCGGAGCCAGCCAGCGAGGTGCTTGGCGCAGGAGTCGACCGACTCGCGCCAGGTGCGGTCCGCACCGGTGCCCGCCTGGTCGCTCACGTGCTTGACCAACCGCAGCGGCACCTCGGCCCGGCGGGCCACCGTGGCGATCGCGTAGCCCTCCATGTCGACCAGGTCGGCCTGCCCGGCCAGCCGGCCCCGGGCGACCGGGTCGGAGACGAACAGGTCGCCGGTGGCGAGCACCGGGCCGCCGGCCACGTCCAGCTCGATCGGGGCGCCGTACGTCCGGCCGGTGAGCGCGCGCAGCACCGGGGTGTCGAGGTCGTGCTGGAGCACCCGGCCGATCTCGTGGGTGCCCTCCCAGCCGGGGCGCAGCGCGCCCGCCGTGCCGAGGTTGAGGATCTCGGCGGGCCGCTCGCCCCGCGCGAGCACGGTGGCCAGCGCCACCGAGGCGTTGACCTTGCCGACGCCGGTGAGCAGGACCGGGAGCGAGTCGCCCAGGTGGGCGGCCTCCTCCTCGACGGCGACCACGATCAGCGGGCGGTCGGGGGTGATGGTTCCGAGCAGACGCATGGGCTCCATCGTAGGACGACGGGCCTCCTTACCCCGGAGGGGCGGGCTCCGCCCCCACCCCGCCCTGGTCCCGGCCGACGGGAACCGCATAGGGTGCGTCCCGCGTCGCCCGTGACGGAGAACACCTCCGACGGCGACCGGCCGGGCTCCTGGGAGCCGCCGGAACCTCAAGATCGGCGCAACTCGAGTGTGGCGGTCGGACCCGACGGCCATACTGCTCGCAACGGACCGCACTCCGAAGGCGGAGGGTCCAGGGGGAGGGTGGGGCAGGTGGCGACACCGGTGGTGACAGGCGGGCGTCCGCCGGCGGTGCCGGCGACGGCAGCGCCGACGGCGATACAGCAGCGGCTGCGCGAGCTGACCGGTACCGCACCGGCCCGGCTGCGGGCGGCCACGGTGGTGCTGACCGCGCTGGTGGTGCTGTTCGGCGCCCTGACGGCCTGGCAGGTGAGCGTCCGGGCGCGGGCCGCCGACCAGGTGGTGACGCACAGTCAGCCGCTCAGCCAGGACGCGGCCGAGATCTACCGCTCGCTGGCGGACGCGGACACCACCGCGGCCTCCGCGTTCCTGCTCGCCGGGGACGCCCCGGCGGCACTGCGCCAGCGGTACGAGGGCGACCTGGCCACCGCGGCCCGGCTGCTGGCCCAGGCCGCCGCGCGGACCGACGCCAGCTCGGAGGCCCAGCGCTGGGTGGCCGAGCTGAACCAGCAACTCCCGCAGTACGCCGGCCTGGTGGAGACCGCCCGGGCCAACGACCGGCAGGGGCTGCCGCTCGGCGGCGCCTACCTGCGGTACGCCTCCAAGCAGATGCAGGGCGCCATGCTGCCCGCCGCGCAGAAGCTGGCGGACGCGGAGAACCGGCGGCTGGACCAGGACTACGCGGCCGCCGGGGCCTTCCCCTGGACGTCGCTCGCGCTGGGCCTGCTGACGCTCGGGATGCTCGGCTGGTGCCAGCTGCTGCTGCTGCGCCGGACCAACCGGGTGTTCAACATCGGGCTGCTGAGCGCCTCGGCGGCGGTGCTGGCCGGGCTGCTCTGGCTGACCGTCGGCACCGTCACCGCCGGGATGGACCTCGACGACAGCCGGTCGCACGGCGCCGTACCGCTCCGGGTGCTCAACCAGGCCCGGATCCAGGCCCTGCAGTCCCGGGCGGCGGAGAACCTGGACCTGGTGGCCCGGGGCGGCTCGGACTCGTACGACAAGGACTGGGGGCGGTACAGCGCCGAGCTGGCCGGCGACCCGGTCGCGGACGGGAAGACCCGGACGGCCGGCGGCAGCCTGGAGGTGGCCCTGCTGGACGCGCCGAAGGACGCCCGGTCGGCGCTGGAGCAGGCCAGGAAGCTGTTCCCGGCCTGGGACGCCAAGCACCAGGCCGCCGAGCAGGGCGACGACTACGCGGCCGCCGTCAAGGCCGTGGTCGGCCCGGGCGGGACGGACACCAGCGAGGCCGTGTTCGCCGCGCTGGACGAGCAGTTGGGCAAGGCGGCGGCGGCCGAGCTGGCGGTCTTCGACCGCTCGGCGAAGGGCGTGGCCGGCGGGCTGACCGGGCTGGCGGTGGGCGCCGCGGTACTGGCGCTGCTGGCGGCGGCAGGAGTGACGGTCGGCCTCGGCCGCCGTCTGGCGGAGTACCGGTAGCGGGCGATGGGGGAGCTGACTGTGCGTACGGTACGGACCAGGGCACTGGTCGTCGCTGCGGCGCTCGCCGCCGGTCTGGTGGGGGCCGGAACCTCCCACGGCACGCCGGGGGTCGCCGCCGCTCCGGCCGCGGCCCCGCAGGCGCCGGCCGCCGATCCCACCGGGGACTGCTCCGAGCAGACCCCCGCTGCCAGTCCGTCGCTGTCCGGGCGGAAGGTGCGGGAGATCCAGGCCAGGGGCAGCCTGATCGTCGGCGTCGACCAGAACAGCTACAACTGGGGCTTCCGGAACCCGCAGAGCGGCCAGCTGGAGGGCTTCGACATCGAGCTGTCCCGGGCGATCGCCAAGACGGTGCTGGGCGACCCGAACAAGGTCACCTTCCGGACGGTGACCACGGCCAAGCGGATCGAGGCGATCCGCAACGGGACGGTCGACATGGTGGTCCGGACCATGACCATCAACTGCGACCGCCGCAAGGACATCGCGTTCTCCGCCCCGTACTTCTCCACCGGGCAGCGCCTGGTGGTGCCGAAGTCGGACAAGTCGGCCACGGTGGCCGAGGGGGTGAAGGGCAAGCGGGTCTGCGCGGCCCAGCAGTCGTCCTCCGAGGTCGAGTTCAAGAAGCCCGGGTACGGCACCAGCTCGGTCACCATCGTGGAGAACCAGCTCGACTGCCTGGTGCTGATGCAGCTCGGCAAGGTCGACGCGACCCTGACCGACTCCTCGCTGGCCGCGGCCCAGGCCGCCCAGGACCCGACCGTCCGGCTGGTCGATGAGAACATCACCCCGGCGAAGCTCGGGATCGGACTCAAGCAGGAGGACACCGACCTCACCGCGCTGGTGAACCAGATCCTGCTGGACTACCGGGCGAACGGCGGCTGGCAGGCCGCCTACACCCGCTGGTTGGCCCCCAGCATGGGCACCAACTCCGTGCCCTACCTGCCGTAGGACGGGCACCGTGAGATCGCGCACCGAGATACCGCGAGACTGGAAGGAATGACGTGGCGTTCGCAGGAGCTGCCGGCCCGGTGATGAGCCGGGAGGAGGTGGACCGCGCGCTGGCGCGGCTGGGGGCGGAGCGCGACGCGGTGGAGGCCGCGCTGCTCGCCCTGCAGGAGCACCCGGGCCGCCGGTTGCTGGAGGGCGCCGCGCTGAGCGGGCGGACCCTGGAGCGCTGGTCGGTGGCCGGGCCCGGGCTGAACCTGCTCTGGGCGCTGTTCGACCGCTACGCGGAGGCGCTGGCCTCGGCGGTGGCCGTCCGGGCCCGCCGCAGCCGGCCGGGCGGGGCCGAGCTGGCCGAGCTGAGCGAGCTGCTCGGCGGCCCGGCCGTGACCGTCTCGGGCAGCCAACTCCCGGACACCGGCGGCCCGGTGCCGGTCCGGCTGGTCGAACGGATCAGCCTGGCCGAGCTGCTGGAGCGGATGAACGCCTGGTACGCCACGGTGTACGAGGTGGTGGCGGCCAGCGACGCGGTCTGGTCCGCGCTGCCCGCCAGGATCGACCTGCTGCTGGCCGAGCTGGGCCGGGTCCGGATGCTCTCCGGCTCGCTCGGGGTGCGCCCCGGCGTCCACCCGCTGGCCGACGACCTGGACGGCCTGGAGCGGGAGTTGACCGAGCTGCGGACCGAGGTGCGGAGCGATCCGCTGGCGCTCTGGCGGCCCGGCCGGGTCCCCGCGCAGCGCGGCTCGGGCGCCGGCGCCCTGGGCCCCGGGGCGGTGGCCGGGGCGGTGGACACCGAGCGGTTCGACCGGGCCGGGCGGGCGCTGGACGGCGTCCGGATGGAGCTGGACGGGCTGCTCCGGCTGCGCGACGAGGCGCACGAGCGGCTCCAGCAGGTCGGCGACCTGCTGCAACGGGCCGACGCCACGCTGGCGGAGGCCCGCCGGGCCCGCGGCGAGGTGCTCGCGAAGATCGCCGCGACCGAGGTGCCCGCCGTACCGGGCCCGGCGTCGGCGCTGCGCGAACGGATCGGCCTCGCGGTCGAGTTGCAGCAGACCGGGCAGTGGCACCGGCTGGCCCCGCTGCTGGACACCCTGGAGGAGGTGGCCGCCAGGGAGCTCGGCCGGGCCCGGCAGTCGCTGACCGAGGTGGCCCAGCCGCTGGCCGTCCGGGCGGAGCTGCGCGGGCGGCTGGAGGCGTACAAGGCGATGGCCGCCCGGCTCGGGGTGGCCGAGGACCCGGTGGTGATCGAGCGCTTCGAGAAGGCCCGTTGGCTGCTCTGGAGCGCACCGTGCGACCTGCGGGCGGCGGCCGAGGCGGTGGCCCGGTTCCAGCAGGCGCTGCGGCCGGCCGCGCCGGCGGACCGGGTGGACCAGTACCAGGACGGACAGGGGGATCAGGGCAATGGGTGAGACCTGCACCCGACCGGAGTGCTCCGGCTCGGGGACGATCGACGGCGACGGCTACTGCGACGAGTGCGGCCTGGCCCGGCCGGCCACGGCCACGGCCTCCGCCAAGGTGGCGGGCCCGGTGTCCGGCTCGGGGGCCGGGGCCTCCTGCACCCGGCCGGACTGCACCGGCACGATCGACGCCGACGGCTACTGCGACGAGTGCGGCCTGGCCGCCGAGGGCGGCGCCCTGCCGTTCGTGCCCTCGGCCAGGACCGAGGCGCACTCGGGCTCGGTCTCCTCCCGGACCATGTCGGGACGGTCCCGCTCGCACCGGTCCACCCGGACCGGCAGCGGCCGTTCGGTCTCGGTCCGCAGCGGCACCGGCAGCTCCGGCAGCGGCACCGGCCGGCGCGGCAACCTGGGCGCCGGCCTGGTCAGCGTCCCGAGCATCCCCTCGGCGGACCCGGGCGCGGCGGTGCTGACCGACCCTCAGGTGCCCGAGCGCAAGCGGTTCTGCAGCAAGTGCGACGCCCCGGTGGGCCGGGAGAAGAACGGCGTCCCGGGCCGCCCGGACGGCTTCTGCACCAAGTGCGGCACGCCGTACTCGTTCACGCCCAAGCTGACCCGGGGCGACCTGGTGGGCGGCCAGTACGAGGTGCTGGGCTGCCTGGCGCACGGCGGGCTCGGCTGGATCTACCTCGCGGTGGACCGCCGGGTGAACGACCGCTGGGTGGTGCTCAAGGGCCTGCTGGACACCGGTGACCAGGACGCCCTGGCGGTGGCCATCGCCGAGCGCCGCTTCCTGGCCGAGGTGGACCACCCGAACATCGTCCGCATCATCAACTTCGTCGAGCACCCCGACCTGCGCTCCGGCTCCACCGACGGCTACATCGTGATGGAGTACATCGGCGGCAAGTCGCTGAAGGACATCGCCAACGAGCGCCGCACGCCGGACGGCCGGCGCGAGCCGCTGCCGGTGGAGCAGGCGATCGCGTACGCGCTGGAGGCGCTGCCCGCGCTCGGCTACCTGCACGGGCGGGGGCTGGTGTACTGCGACTTCAAGATCGACAACGTGATCCAGAGCGAGGACTCGCTCAAGATCATCGACCTCGGCGCGGTCTCCCGCTCCGGCGACGACGGCCCGATCTACGGCACCGTCGGCTACCAGGCCCCGGAGATCGCCACCGACGGCCCCTCGGTCGCCTCCGACCTGTACACGGTGGCCCGCACGCTGGCCGTGCTGACCTTCGACTTCCAGGGCTACAACAGCACCTTCCAGTTCGAGCTACCCGGCCCCGAGCGGGTGCCGCTGTTCGCCCGGTACGAGTCGTACTACCGCCTGCTGGTCCGGGCCACCGACCCGGACCCGGCCCGCCGGTTCGGCTCCGCCGAGGAGATGGCCGACCAGCTCACCGGCGTGCTGCGGGAGCTGCTCGCACTGCAGGACGGGCGGCCGCGACCGGCGTTGTCCACCCTGTTCGGCCCGGAACTGCGGGTGGTGGACAGCGAGCTGACGCCCGATCCGCTCGACCCGGCCGCCGCCGCGCTGGCCCTGCCGGTCCCCCGGGTCGACCCCGCCGACCCCGGCGCCGGCTTCCTGGCCACCCTGGTCGCCAGCGCCCCGGCCGAGGCGCTGGCCGCGCTGGCCACCGCGCCGGCCGGCTCGGTCGAGCTGCGGCTGCGGGCGCTCCGGGCCCAACTGGAGCTCGGCGCCCGGAAGGAGGCCGAGACCGAGCTGGCGGCCCTGGAGCAGGACCACGGCGACGACTGGCGGGTGGTCTGGTACCGCGGGCTGGCCGAGCTCTCGGCCGGGCGGGCCGAGCAGGCCGCCGCGGCCTTCGACGCGCTCTACGACGCCTTCCCCGGCGAGGCCGCGCCCAAGCTGGCGCTGGCCGTCTGCGCCGAGCTGCTCGGCAACGGCCAGGACGCCGCCGAGTTCTACCGCCTGGTCGGCAGCACCGACCGGGCCTACGTCAGCGCCGCGTTCGGTCTGGCCCGGGTGCTGCTGGCGGCCGGCGACCGGCCCGGCGCGGTGGCCGCCCTGGAGGCGGTGCCCGAGGCGTCCGCGCACTACACCGCCGCCCGGATCGCCACTCTGCGGGCCCGGCTGCGCGGGCGCGCCCCGGAGGAGTCGCTCGGACCCGAACTGGCCCGGTGCTCGGCCCAGCTGACGGCGCTCTCGCTGGACGCCAGGCGGACCGAGGAGCTCTCGGTCGAGGTCCTGAACGCCTCCCTGGACTGGGTGCTGGCCGGTTCGGCCGGCGGCGCGGCGGGCGGGTCCGCCGAGGGTGCCCCCGGCACGCTCGACGTGCTGGGACATCGGGCCGTTGAGCGGGAACTGCGCTTCGCCCTGGAACACTCCTATCGAGTACTGGCGCGGTTGACCGACCGGGCCGAGATCAGGATCGAGATGGTGGAGCGGGCGAACCGTGCCCGCCCCCGGACGTGGGTGTGAACCGATGCCGCAGCAGCAGACCAGGTGCCCGAGCTGTGCCGAGCCGCTGGACCCGGAGGACGACTACTGCGGGGCCTGCGGCCTGAACGTGACCGGTGACGTGCCGTCGGCCGCCACCGGGACGGCGACGGCCGGTGCCCCGGTGCCGCGCTGCGTGCACTGCGACTCGACCGAGCTGGCGGCGGACGGGTACTGCGAGAGCTGCGGCGGCGCCCAGCCCCGGCCGCGCGACCACCAGGAACTGACGGCGGACGGCGTCGCCGGGGTCACCGACCGGGGGCTGCGGCACCACCGCAACGAGGACGCCTTCACGGTGGCCGCCACCCACCTGCCCGGCGGCGAGCCGGCCGTGCTCGCGGTGGTCTGCGACGGGGTCTCCTCCTCGGCCCGGCCCGACGAGGCGTCGGCCACCGCGGTCCAGGCCGCCGCCGCCCACCTGCTGGCCGCCCTGCCGCGCGGGCGGCGCCCCGACCAGGCGATGCGGGAGGCGATCGGGGTGGCGGCCCGGGCGGTGGCCGAGCTGGCCAAGGACGGCGTCCCGACGCCGGGCGGCAGCCAGAACGCCCCCGCCTGCACCTACGTCAGCGCGGTCTCCGCCGCCGGCCTGGTCACCATCGGCTGGGTTGGCGACACCAGGGCGTACTGGATCCCGGACGACCGGGAGTCCGCCGTGGCGTACCGGCTGACCGAGGACGACTCCTGGGCGGCCCGGGTGGTGGCGATCGGGCTGATGAGCGAGGCCGAGGCGTACGCCGACCCGCGGGCGCACGCGATCACCGGCTGGCTGGGCGCGGACGCCGAGGAGGTCGAGCCGCACACCGTGAGCTTCACCCCGCACGTGCCCGGCGTGCTGCTGGTCTGCACCGACGGTCTGTGGAACTACGCCGAGGCCGCCGCCGACCTGGCCGAACAGGTCCGCCCCGACGCCCGCTCCGAACCGCTGGCCGCCGCCCGCGAACTGGTCGACTTCGCGGTGACGGCGGGCGGCCACGACAACATCACGGTGGCGGTGCTGCCGATCAGCCCGCCGGCCGAGACCACCGTGCGGACCGTGCCGCTGCAGGCCGCCAGCACCGGGGCGGCGCCGTTGCACTCGTCCCCGACCCTCCAGCTCCACCGGTCCGGCAGCGGAAGCTGACGACCACTCACCCGACTCCGTCCACCCGTCCGCCGAACCACCGATTGCCCGACAGGAGCAGCGATGGCCGTTCTGTCCCGGTCCCACCCGAGTTTCAGCGTCGACATCTTCCAGAACGAGTACCTGGCCGAAGGCGCCCGCGAGGTGAACGCCATCGTGACCGTCACCGCGACCGGGGGCGGCACCTCCGGCGGGCAGCCGCTGGCCCGGGACGCCGGCGCGGCCGCCGCCGTGGTGATCATGGTCGACTGCTCGGGCTCGATGGACTACCCCGCCGCCAAGCTGCGCAACGCGCGGGAGGCCACCGCGGTCGCCGTCGACACCATCCGCGACGGCGTCGCCTTCGCGGTGGTGGCGGGCACCCACGAGGCCAAGGACGTCTACCCGGGCGGCGGCCGGCTGGCGATCGCCGACCAGGCCACCCGGGCGCAGGCCAAGGAGGCGCTGCGCAAGCTGACCGCCAACGGCGGCACCGCGATCGGCACCTGGCTGACCAAGGCCAAGCAGCTCTTCGAGAGCCGCTCGGACATAGCCATCCGGCACGGCATCCTGCTCACCGACGGCCGGAACGAGCACGAGAAGGCCGCCGACCTGGAGCGGGTGCTCGGCCAGGCCGCGGGCCTGTTCACGGTGGACTGCCGGGGCGTCGGCACCGACTGGGAGGTGACCGAGCTGCGCAAGATCTCCTCGGCCCTGCTGGGCACGGTGGACATCGTCGCCGAGCCGTCCGGGCTGGCCGAGGACTTCCAGCAGATGATGGTGCAGGCGATGGGCAAGCAGGTCGCCGACGTGGCGCTGCGGGTCTGGACCCCGGCCAACGCTGTGGTCAAGTTCGTCAAGCAGGTCACCCCGAACCTGGAGGACCTGACGGACCGTCGGGCCGAGGCCGGGCCCCGGGCCGGCGACTACCCGACCGGCTCCTGGGGGGACGAGAGCCGCGACTACCACGTGTGCATCGAGGTGCCCGCCGCCGAGGTCGGCAACGAGATGCTGGCGGCCCGGATCAGCCTGCTGCTCCCCCAGCCCGACGGGACCACCGAGGTGCTCTCCCAGGGCCTGGTGCGCGCGGTCTGGACCGACGACCTGGCCTCCTCGACCCGGATCAGCCCGCAGGTCGCCCACTTCACCGGGCAGGCCGAGCTGGCCTCCTCGATCCAGGAGGGGTTGGAGGCGCACCGCGCGGGGGACGTCGATCTGGCAACCGCCAAGCTCGGTGCGGCCGTTCGGATCGCCCACCGGACCGGCAACGAGAGCACCTTCAAGCTGCTGCAGAAGGTGGTCGACGTGGTCGATCCGAAGGAGGGTACCGTTCGGTTCCGTAAGAACGTGAGCGAAGCCGACTCGATGACGCTGGACACCCGTTCGACCAAGACCGTCCGGGTGAAGAAGTGACCGGCTCGGGGGGCCGAACCGGACCGCTGGAGATGTGGGGGACCTGATGCCGATCTGCCCTAGGGGCCACGAGTCGCAGGCCGAGGACTGGTGCGACTTCTGCGGCTTCCCGATGACCCCTCCGCCGGGGCTGTCCGTGCCGGGATCGTCGCCCTTCGTCAGCGGGCACACCCAGCCGCAGGGCGTCCCCACCGGTCCGCCGAACACTCCGCCGCCCGCGCCGCAGTACGCCCAGCCTGGGCAGTACGCCCAGCCGGGGCAGGGCGCGCAGCCGGTCCAGGGCGGACCGCCCGGGGCAGGTCAGTACGCCCAGCCGGGCCGGCCCGCGCCGTACCCGGAGCAGGCCGGGCCGTACACCCACTCCGACCTCACGGCCGGTCTGCTCACCTGCCCGATCTGCCGGACCCCGCAGACCGGCCGGTACTGCGAGGAGTGCGGCTTCGACTACGAGCTCTCCTCGCCCGCGAGCCAGCAGCAGCAGCGCCCGCCGGCCGCGTACGGCGGCTTCCCGCCGCCCGGCCCCGGGCCGGTGCCCGCGCCCGCGCCGTACCAGCCGCCGCCGCCCAGCCCGCCGACGCCCGCGCCCTACCAGCCGCCGGTGCCGCCGCCGGCACCGACCCCGGAGCCCTCGCCGTTCCCGCCGCCGGGTGCCCAGGGCGGCCACGGCCAGTTCGAGCAGCCGGGCACCTCGTTCCGGAAGAACCCGTCCTTCCAGGGTTCCGAGGGGCTGGAGAGCTTCGACTCGGGACCGACCTACGCACAGCCGGGTAGTGCCCCGGGCGACGAGTTCGGCACCTCCTTCCACCTGCAGCCGCCGGGCGCGCCCCCGGCCAGGTCGACCTGGATCGCGGTGGTCTCGGCCGACCGCGACTACTTCACCGACATGATGGCCCGCAGCGGGCCGGAGGCGGCCGGGCTGTTCTTCCCGCCCTACTGCCCCGAGCGCCGGATCCCGCTCAGCGGCCGCGGCCAGCTCCGGATCGGCCGCCGCAGCCAGCACCGGGGCACCGTGCCGGAGATCGACCTCTCCGTCCCGCCGGAGGACCCGGGTGCCTCGCACCAGCACGCGCTGCTGGCCGAACAGGCCGACGGCAGCTGGGTGCTGGTCGACCAGGACTCCACCAACGGCACCACGGTGAACAACGGGGCGGAGGCGGTCCCCCCGCACACCGCGATCCCGCTGAACGACGGCGACCGGGTGCACATCGGCGCCTGGACCACGATCACCCTGCACCGCGCCTGACCGACCGTCGGTGGGGGCCCCGGCCCCCACCGACCGGGCCGGCCCGCCCCGGGCCGCCCTCCGCCTCGGGCCGCCCTCCGCCTCGGGCCCGAGGGTGGGACCAGGACCTCGGCCCTGGTCCGATGGTCCTGGTGTACGACCGCCGGAGCGGTCTGCGACCATGGTCAAGTGACTGACGAGGCGACGTTCTTCGAACAAATCGGTGGCGAGCCGACCTTCCGACGGCTGGTGCACGTCTTCTACCAGGGTGTCGCCGAGGACGAACTGCTGCGCCCGATGTACCCGGAGCAGGACCTCGGCCCGGCGGAGGAGCGGCTCACGCTGTTCCTGATGCAGTACTGGGGCGGCCCCCGCACGTACAGCGACGAGCGCGGCCACCCCCGGCTGCGGATGCGGCACGTCCCGTTCAAGGTCGACCGGGCCGCCCACGACGCCTGGCTGCGGCACATGCGCACCGCCGTCGACTCCCTGGAGCTGCCCGCCGACGCGGAGCGCCAGCTCTGGGACTACCTCGCCTACGCAGCCGCCTCGATGGTCAACACGGCGGGCTGAACCCGGCCGACCCGGCCCGGTACGGCGCGGCTGAGTTCAGCGCAGCGGGCCGAACCCGAGGCCGGCGCCCGGGACGACGGTGCGCAGCGCGACCGAGCCGGCCGGGGCGCTCAGCCTCAGCCAGCTGCCGGAGCGGTGCGCGGTGAGCGGGGCGTCCGGAGTGAGGAAGCCGACCACGTAGGCGGCGTGCGCGGCCCGGAGCGGGAGCTCGGGCATCGCGCCGAGCGGACGGGACCAGATCTCGTCGGCGAGCCCGTCGAGCAGCGCGCGCGTCCGGTGGTGCTCCGGGATCTCGGCCGTGCGCTGCTTGAACTCCCGGACGGCGGAGTGCAGTTCCGGCAGTACTACGGGCGCGGTGGTGACACCGGTGCGCTCCCAGCGCGAGCGCGGCGGCAGCAGGCCGGCCCAGGCCGGGCCGGTGACCGGGGCGGGCAGGCCGAGGGTGGCCGCCGGCTCGTCGACGCTCTCCAGCAACTGCCCGGCGGAGACGGTCAGATCGGCCTCCGCGACGTCCTCGCCGAGCAGCCGGGCGCTGCGCACGGCCAGCACCCCGGAGCTGCCCAGCGGCAGCCGCCCGAACACCGCCAGCACCGGCCCCGGCTCGGCCCGGACGATCTGCAGCCGGACGGCGGCGGCCCGGTCGAAGCGCAGCAACCGCTCCAGGAACGCCGCCAGGTCGGCGGCCTCGGTGACGTCGGCGAGCGGAAGGCGGGCGGCGGTCAACGGATCAGCTCACTCGGGTACGGGTCGGTGACGGGATCAGGGGGCCACGACGGGCCGGGCGACCTCGACGGTCGGGCGGCCGCGGCGGGTCTGGCCACGACGGGTCAGGCGGCCGCGGCGGCCGGGGTCTGCTCGGCCCCGTCCATGAACCGGCTGAGGAACTCCCGCTCCACCGGGCTGATCCGGCGCGGTCGGGCGGCCGCCAGGTCGTACGGGACCACCACGGTGGAGGCCCGGACGTAAACCGTCTCGGTGCCGTCCTCGGCGGTGTCCTTGATCTCGTAGTCGACGGTCAGCGAAGCGCCGCCGATCTTGGTCACCCAGGTCTCGATGGTGACCGGCTCGGGCCGGTGCACCAGCGGGAGCTTGTAGTCGATCTCGTGCCGCGCCACCACCGAGCCACCCGCGAACTCCCCGGCGCCGGCGGCGCTGGCCTGGGTGAACATGAAGTCGATCCGGGCCTCCTCCAGGTAGCGCAGGAAGACCACGTTGTTCACGTGTCCGAAGGCGTCCATGTCGGACCACCGCAGGGGGCAGGCGTAGATGTGGCGTGCCACGGTCGATCTCCTCAAGAATCCGATTGCCCGTCAGGACCGGTTGTCCGCCGGTGGCTCACGGGCGGCGGCCCGGCAGACCACCCCAGGGGCAGTCTGCCGGGCCGTGGTTGCTGCAAGGTGTCAGTCCCGGGTCAGCTTCCGGTAGGTGGCCCGGTGCGGGCGGGCGGCGTCGGCGCCGAGCCGCTCGATCTTGTTCTTCTCGTACGACTCGAAGTTGCCCTCGAACCAGAACCACTTGCTCTCACCCTCGTACGCGAGGATGTGGGTGGTCACCCGGTCCAGGAACCACCGGTCGTGCGAGATGACCACGGCGCAGCCGGGGAACTCCAGCAGCGCGTTCTCCAGCGAGGAGAGGGTCTCGACGTCGAGGTCGTTGGTGGGCTCGTCGAGGAGCAGCAGGTTGCCGCCCTGCTTGAGGGTCAGCGCCAGGTTGAGGCGGTTGCGCTCACCGCCGGAGAGCACCCCGGCCGGCTTCTGCTGGTCCGGACCCTTGAAGCCGAACGCCGAGACGTAGGCCCGGGACGGCATCTCGACGTTGCCGACGTTGATCCAGTCCAGGCCGTCGGAGACGACCTCCCAGAGCGTCTTCTTCGGGTCGATGTTGGCACGCGACTGGTCGACGTAGCTGATCTTGACCGTCTCACCGACCTTGACGCTGCCGGAGTCCGGCTTCTCCATGTCGAGCAGCATCTTGAACAACGTGGTCTTGCCGGCGCCGTTCGGGCCGATCACGCCGACGATGCCGTTGCGCGGCAGGGTGAAGCTCAGGTCGTCGATCAGCAGCTTCTCGCCGAAGGACTTCGAGAGGTTGTTGGTCTCGATCACGATGGCGCCCAGGCGCGGGCCCGGCGGGATCTGGATCTCCTCGAAGTCCAGCTTCCGCATCTTGTCGGCCTCGGCCGCCATCTCCTCGTAACGGGCGAGGCGGGCCTTGGACTTGACCTGACGGCCCTTGGCGTTGGAGCGGACCCACTCCAACTCCTCCTTGAGCCGCTTGGCGCGCTTGGCGTCCTTCTGGCCCTCGACCTTGAGACGGGTCTGCTTCGTCTCCAGGTAGGTGGAGTAGTTGCCCTCGTAGGGGTAGGCGCGACCGCGGTCGAGCTCCAGGATCCACTGGGCGACGTTGTCCAGGAAGTACCGGTCGTGGGTGACCGCGACCACGGTGCCCTTGTACTTCTCCAGGTGCTGCTCCAGCCAGTTCACCGACTCGGCGTCGAGGTGGTTGGTGGGCTCGTCGAGCAGCAGCAGGTCGGGCGCCTCGAGCAGCAGCTTGCAGAGCGCCACGCGGCGGCGCTCACCGCCGGAGAGCTTGGTGACCGGCCAGTCGCCGGGCGGGCAGCCCAGCGCGTCCATGGCCTGCTCCAGCTGAGCGTCCAGGTCCCACGCCTCGGCGTGGTCCAGGTCCTCCTGCAGCTTGCCCATCTCGTCGAGCAGCGCGTCGGAGTAGTCCGTCGCCATCAGTTCGGCGATCTCGTTGAAGCGGTCGAGCTTGCCCTTGATCTCCTTGACGCCGTCCTCGACGTTCTCCAGGACGGTCTTGGACTCGTCGAGCGGAGGCTCCTGCAGGAGCATGCCGACGGTGAAGCCCGGCGACAGGAAGGCATCGCCGTTCGAGGGCTGCTGCAGGCCGGCCATCATCTTCAGCACCGTGGACTTACCAGCACCGTTAGGGCCGACGACACCGATCTTCGCCCCAGGGAGGAAGCTCAGCGTCACGTCGTCAAGGATGACCTTGTCGCCAATGGCCTTGCGCACCTTGCGCATGGTGTAGATGTATTCCGCCACGTGAGATCGCTCCGGCGTCGTCGGTGAGTATTCGGGTTACAGCCTTCCATTGTGCCGCACGCGGCCCACGCCCCCGAACGCGATCTTCGGGAACGGGACCGGCCCCGCCCCCTCGACTGCGGAGGGAACGGGGCCGGATCGGCTCCGGGCTGCGGATCCGCCGGTCGGCGGAGTCGGCTCGACCGGTCAGGCGCGGCTGTGACGGCCGCGGCGACGCAGGGTGAAGACCGCGGCGGCGCCGCCGATCACCAGGGCACCGGCGATGCCGGCGAGCAGCGGGGTCTGACCGCCGCCACCGGTGTTGGCGAGCACCGGGCCGCTCGGGCTGGCCGACGGGGCCTTCGGGGTCGGGGAGCTCGCGGTGTCGGTCTTGCAGTTCAGGACGCCCTTGAACTCCTGCTTGAAGCCGTTCGGGCCGCTGACCACGATGTCGTACGCGGTGTCCTCGGCGACCTTGACCGGGACGCTCTTGGTGCCGCCCGGCGGGACGGTGACGGTCTGGCCGGACAGGGTGAAGGTGAAGTCCTGGTCACCGTTGTTGGCCGCGGTCACGACCACGGCGCCCTGCACGCAGTCGACCTTGGCGGAGACGGCCGGGATCGGGCCGGTCGGGGCCCAGTTGACGGCCACCGAGGCGGTGACCGGGACGGGCTGGGAGCCGGCCAGGATCAGCGTCTGGCTGTGCTTGCCCTGGGCGTTCACGCCGGTGAAGGCGCGGCCGACCGAGACCTCGGCGGAGGTGCCGGCCTTGATGGTCGCGTTGCCCGGGTTCGCGCCGGCCGGGGACTTGGCGTAGATCTCGTCGCCGTTCTTGGCGGTCTTGACCGCCTTGCCCGCCTTGTCGGTGATGCTCAGGTTGGCCTTGGTGCCCGCCTCGTCCAGCGCCAGCGACACCGACGCGCCGTTCGTGGTGACGGTGATCGGGCCGAGCAGGTCGCCGCTCTTGCCGGAGACCGCGGCGGGGCTGAGGCTGAGGGTCGGCTTCGGCTCCTCGAGCTTGACCGCCTTCTGGCGCAGGTACTCGGTCAGCTGCTTGGCCTGCGGGTCGTCCGGGACCGCGTCGACACCGTCGGAGAAGTGCCAGATCGCGGCTTGGGTACCGGCCGCCGCATCGTCCTGGCTGAGGTCCGCGATCTTGGTGGCCTCCCGCAGCTTCTCGATGCTCTGCTGCGGGAAGGAGTTGCGGAGGATCCAGAGGATCTTCCCGGCCTCCTCGGGCTTCCCGGCCAGCGAGCTGGAGGCCCACCCGGTCTCGGTGTAGTCCGCGCTGGGCTGGGTGGGGTTGAGCAGGTCGATGCAGTAGGTGTCGAGGATCTTCTCGTCCTCGGTCTCCAACTGGAGGATGCCGCCCTGCACCTCGTACTTGTGACCGTCACGCTCGTAGCTGATGGTCTCGCTGAACCGGACGCCCGGCTTCAGCTTCGCCTTCGCCCCGGTCGTCTCCGAGCCGGCGGCGCTGGCCGCGCCCGCCAGCATCATCCCGCTGCCCAACAGCATGCTCGACGCGAGCATGACACCGGCTATGCGGGAGAGAGCCCGCCCCTGCTTGTGGAACATCTAGTTGACCCCTCCGGGCTGGGCCTTGCCGATGGCAGCCCGCCTTGCAAAGCGACGCACCCTGTGACACCGCCGCACTTGTGTGAACCAGACGCATCCTATTGACCGGAGGCCGCTGGCAAACCTCCGTGCCAAACGCGGACGGTTCCGTATCTATATTGTTATCAAGCAGCTCATCGTAGCGGTGTACTGACGACCCGCCAGATTCTTACTCCCAATCAGGGGCCTTTCCATCGGGGCACTCCGTCGGGCTCGAAGTGCCGAACAGTGATCAGCATCGGTCTCAGCCGACGGCTACTCGATCACTGCTTGCAATTTCGACACCTCCCGGTTCCACCTCCCGCACACCACCGGTCACTTCGGCCCCGGTCGCCTCCTCCGCACCGGCCGTGGCCGACTCATCTCCCGCAGTGGCCCCGGCGGTCGCCCCGGCCATCGCCGCCTGCCTGGACCCGACCGCGGCGACGATCCACTCCGGCACCGCCTGCCCGGCCGACGCCTGGCCGGGCAGTGCCCCGGCGAGCGCGGCCGACCGTGGACCTGAGCGGGCGGCCGCGGGCCCGGCGGCGGACTCCTCCCGGCCCGAACGACCCAGCACCAGATCGGGTTTGGCCTGGACCGCCCAGCGGAACGCCGTCGTCCCCCGGCCGAGGTCGTGGCCGACCACCCGGGCGTCGATCTCCACCACGCAGCGCCGCTTCTCCTCCTCGCCCCACTCCCGGACCCGCAGCCGCCCGCTGACCACCACCGGGTCGCCCTTGCTGAGCGAACTCACCACGTTGGCCGCCAGCCAGCGCCAGGCGGTGACGGTCACCCAGCTCGTCTCGCCGTCCACCCAGTCGCCCTTCTCCCGGTCGTAGCGGCGCTCGGTGGCGGCCATCCGGAAGTTCGCCACCGGGACGCCGGCGGCGGTTTGCGAGTAGCTCACCACCGTGGCGACATTTCCGATCATGGTCACCATCGTCTCGTTCATCGGAACACTCTCCGTCCATCGGGAATCACCGGGTGAAATCACGCCGACGGGGAAGAGGATGCCGGGTCGGGGAAAACGATCCCGAGCGTTTCGAAATCCTGGGGAAAACTCGTACGTGTGGATAACCGGGATCACTCTCCGGAGTGAATCGGCTCCGATTTTCAGCTGACTCGGCGTCAGTTTTTCGGGGCCATGACAAGTGCTGGCCGGGCCTGCCGCGGGGCGACGCTCCCCGAAGGGGTGGCCGGTCGGCGCATCCGCGCACGTCATCCGACCGAAGGAAGCCAAAACCTCCCCCCACCCGCCCCTCCGGCCGGTCCATTCTCCGCACCGAATCCATAACAGGTGGGGAGACAGCCCCGTAACGACTGCACAACGTCCGGCGCCAGAAGCGGTCAGGGCGCTGCATGCCCGGCCGCCACCTGCGATTATCGGACCGCTCAACCGGTGCCGACACACCACGCACGGTGCTCGAAGACCCGGCTGAGTATCTGGGCACCCTTATCCTGTCCCGGACCCCGCAGGCCGACCGAAGCCCACCCGGGCCGATGTCGTCACGCCCCCATAGCTCAGCGGATAGAGCACCCGCCTTCTAAGCGGTAGGTCGCAGGTTCGAATCCTGCTGGGGGCACCAGCACCACCCCACCGGCCGCCGGACCCCGGGCATCGGCCCCGCTCCCCGGCATCGGCCCCGCAGCATCGGCCCCGCTCCCCGACCTCGGCCCGGCAGTGGACAAGCCCCGCCTCGGCCTCAGAGCCCGTCCAGGTACCGGTCCAGCAACTCGACCTGCCGCTCCGGCGGGAAGTCGGCCGGGGCGAGCAGCGCCTGCACCACCAGCCCCAGCACGAAGCTCTGGGCCCCCGCCGCCACCTCCTCGACGCCCGCCTCCCCCAGCAGCTCGCCCTGTTCCCTGGCCTGCCCGACCAGCTCGGTGATCCGCTCCCGGGCCCGGCGGTAGCGGGCGGCGTGGTCGGCCGCCAGCTCCGGGTCGGACAGCGCCGCGTCCCAGGAGCCGACCCAGATCCGGTTGCCGGCCACCCCTTCCGGGGTGAGCGGCAGGATGTCCAGCAGGACCGCGCGCAGCAGCGCCCGCCCGCCGTCGGCCGGCGAGGTGCGCTCGGCCGCCGGGCGCGGCCGCTCCGCCGTGTGCCGGTCGAGCAGGTCCAGCGCGTACGTCAGCAGCGCCCGCTTGTTCGGGAAGTAGTGGGTGAGCATCCCGGTGCTGGCGTTCAGTTCGGCCGCCACCGCGCGCAGCGTCAGGCCGCCGAAGCCCCGCTCGGCCAGCACCCGCCAGACCGCCGCGGAGACCTCGGACCGGCGGGCGTCATGGTCTCCACGGGCTGGCGTCATGGCGCTAGGGTACCTACCAAACGTTTGTTATGTACGTCCGACCATCCGCCCGGGGAGGGCCCCATGTACGCCGTACCGCTCACCGAGGACGCCGAGCTGCGCCCCCTCCAGCCGTGGCAGGCCGCCGAGTTCCTGACCCACATCGACCGGGCCCGGGCCAACGTCGACCCGTGGATCCCGTGGGCCACCTTCAGCACCGACCTGGAGTCCGCCCGGGCCACCCTGCAGCGCTACGCCGACCGGCAGGCCACCGACACCGGGCAGCTGTTCGGCATCTGGCTGGACGGGACGCTGGTGGGCGGCGTGATGTTCGTGGCCTTCGACACCAAGGCCGGCACCTGCGAGATCGGCGCCTGGTCCGAGCCGGCCGGTCAGGGCCGGGGGCTGATCACGGCCGCCGTCCGGCGGTTGCTGGACCACGCCTTCACGGTGCGCGGCCTGCACCGGGCCGAGTGGTGGAACAGCACGGTCAACACCCGGAGCCGGGCGGTCGCCCAGAAGCTCGGCATGCACCTGGACGGGACGCTGCGCGAGCACGTCGAGTTCCGGGGCGTCCGGCTGGACTACGAGATCTGGTCGATGCTCGCCCACGAGTGGCAGAAAACCAAGTGACAGCCGGGCCTTGCCGGTTGACGATGAGCGGCTGACGACCCGCCAGTTCCCTTGGAGCGCCCGATGGCCGAGCACCGCACCGTCCCCGCCCTGTTCCCGCCCCCTGGGTACGCGCACACCGTCCTGGTCGAGGCCGGTGAGCGGCTGGTCTTCCTGGCCGGTGGGGTGCCGCTGGACGCCGACGGCGACCTGGTCGGCCCGGGTGACCTCCCGGCCCAGACCCGGCAGGTGCTCGGCAACCTGGAGACCGCGCTGGCCTCGGTCGGCAGCGGGCTGGACCGGGTGGTGGCCAGCACCGTCTACGTGGTGGCCGACCGGCCCGAGCCGCTCTCCGAGGTCTGGGACCTGGTCAACGCCTCGGCGCTGAGCGCCGGTCCGCACAGCTCGACCCTGCTCGGCGTCACCACGCTCGGCTACACCGGCCAGTTGGTGGAGATCACAGTCACCGCCGTGGTCCCGGACCTGCCCGCTGTGGAAGGGTGACGGGACGCTCCAGGAGGAAGAGGCGACCGTGCCCCAGCAGTTCGAAACCGGCGTGACCGGCCTGCGGGCCTCGGTCGACGGCCCCGTCGCCACCCTGCTGCTGGACCGGCCGGAGCGCCGGAACGCCGTCACCGGGGCGATGTGGCGGGCCCTGCCCGGCCTGCTGGACCGGCTGGCGGCCGCGCCCGGGGTCCGGGTGCTGCTGCTGACCGGCGCCGGTGGCACCTTCAGCGCCGGGGCGGACATCGGCGAGCTGACCCGGATCTACGCCGACCCGGACCTGGCCGACGCCTACCACGCCGAGAACGTCGCGGCCGAGGAGGCGCTGGCCGCCTTCCCGCACCCGACCATCGCCGTGGTGCACGGCCACTGCGTGGGCGGTGGCTGCCAGTTGGCGGCCGCCTGCGACCTGCGGTTCGTCGCCGAGGACGCCCTGCTCGGCATCACCCCGGCCAAGCTCGGGGTGGTCTACCCGGCCGTGCCGACCGTCCGGCTGGCCCGGCTGGTCGGCCCGGCCCGGGCCAAGTACCTGTTGTTCTCCGGCGAGTTGGTGGACGCCCGGCGGGCCGAGCTGTTCGGTCTGGCCGACGAGGTGCTGCCGGCCGGCCGACTGGACGCCCGGGCCCGGGAGTTCGCCGAGCTGCTGGCGACCCGCTCGCCGCAGACCATCGGCGCCGCCAAGGCCGCGCTGGCCGCGGACGACCCGGCGGCGGCGCTGGCCCCGTGGGAGCGCAAGTCCCGCCACGCACCGGACGTCCGCGAGGGGTTGGCGGCGTTCCTGGAACGCCGCCGACCGAACTTCTAGCGGATCGGTATCCCCGAGATGGCCCGGGCGATCACCAGGCGCTGGATCTCGCTGGTGCCCTCGAAGATGGTGTAGATCGCGCTGTCCCGGTGCATCCGCTCCACCGGGTACTCCCGGGTGAAGCCGTTGCCGCCGAGGATCTGCATCGCCTGCGCCGTCACGAACTTGGCCGTCTCGCCCGCGTACAGCTTGGACATCGAGCCCTCGGCCGAGGTGAACGGCTGGTTGTTGGCCGCCATCCAGGAGGCCCGCCAGACCAGCAGCCGGGCCGCGTCGATCCGGGTCTTCATGTCGGCCAGCTGGAAGGCGACGCCCTGGTTGTCGATGATCGGGCGGCCGAACTGCACCCGGGTCCTCGCGTAGTCCAGGGCCACCTCGTACGCGGCCCGGGCGATGCCGATCGCCTGGGCGCCGACGGCGGGGCGGGACGCCTCGAAGGTGGCCATCGCGGCGTTCTTGCCGCCGGAGCGCTTGGTGCCCTCGCGGGCCCTGGCCAGCCGCTCGTCCAGCTTCTCCTTGCCGCCGAGCAGGCAGCTGCCGGGTATCCGGACCCCGTCCAGCACCACCTCGGCGGTGTGCGAGGCGCGGATGCCGTGCTTCTTGAACTTCTGACCCTGGCTCAGGCCGGGTGTACCGGGCGGCACCACGAAGGAGGCCTGCCCCCGGGCACCGAGCGCGGGGTCGACGGTGGCGACCACCACGTGCACGGCGGCGATCCCGCCGTTGGTCGCCCAGGTCTTGGTGCCGTTCAGCACCCACTCGTCCTTCGCCTCGTCGTAGACCGCGCGGGTGCGCAGCGCCGAGACGTCCGAGCCGGCGTCCGGCTCGGAGGAGCAGAAGGCGGCCACCTTGACGTCGTCCGGCGTGCCGAACATCTGCGGCGCCCAGGTGCCGATCTGCTCGTCGGTGCCGTTGGCCAGCACCGCGACGGCGGCCAGCGTGGTGCCGACGATGGCCAGGCCGAGGCCCGCGTCGCCCCAGAACAGCTCCTCCATCGCGATCGGGATGCCGACGCCGGAGGGGTCGAAGTACTGCTGGGCGTAGAAGTCCAGCGAGTAGACACCGATCTTGGCGGCCTCCTGGATGACCGGCCAGGGGGTCTCCTCGCGCTCGTCCCACTCGGCGGCGGCCGGGCGCATCACATCGGCGGCGAAACCGTGCAGCCAGTCCCGGACGGCGAGCTGGTCCGGGCCTGGGTCGAGGGAGAAGGTGCTCATACGGGTTGCCTCCGGGACGGGAGTGCGGACCGGAAAGGCCCACGCCATCGGGGTGTTACCCCGGGTAACATGCCGCGAGTCTGCTACTGATTGGTAATCCGTGTCAACGGCCGAGCGAGGAGCGTCACCGTGTCCACAGAGCCCCGCCGCGAGCAGCCGCCGACCGCCGCCGAGCCCCGCCGCGAGCAACTGCTGAACGCGGCCGACCGGGTCGTCCAGCGCGATGGCCCCGGCGCGAGCATGAACGCGATCGCCGCCGAGGCGGGCATCACCAAGCCGATCCTGTACCGGCACTTCGGCGACCGGACCGGCCTGATCCGGGCCCTGACCGAGCGTCACACCAGCGGCCTGCTGGCCGCCGTCCGGGCCGCGCTGAACGAGCCGCTGGAGCGCCGCGACCGGGTCGAGCACGTGCTGGACGTCTACCTCGCGGGCATCGAGTCCCGCCCGCAGGTCTACCGGCTGCTGACCCATCCGGAGTCCGGCGACCCGACCGGGGCGGGCCAGGCGCTGGCGCCGGCCCTGCGGCAGATCGCCGAGGAGATCACCCGGGCGGTCCGGGAGCAGGTCGACCTCGGCCCGGACGCACCGCTGCTGGCCGAGACCTGGGGCCGGTCGATCACCGGCATGGTGCTGGCGGCCGGGGACTGGTGGCTGGACCAGCGGCCCTGCCCGCGGGCCCGGATGGTGCAGGCACTGGCCGATCTGCTCTGGGGCCGGCTGGCGGCGGCCGCCCCGCTGCCCGGGGCGCTCGGGTAGCGCCCGAGCGGGCGCAGAACATGAGTAGTACTCACCTCTTGTGCCCGCCCCCGGGGTGCGGCAGGATCGGCGCACCCCACCCCCATGCCCCGCCGCGAGGTGCCCCGTGCGTGTCCGCCGTACCGCCGCCGCCCTGTCCCTGGCCACCGCCGCCGTCCTGGCCGGCGCCGCGCTGCCGGTCGAGGCCGCCGCCCACCAGGACGCGGACCGCCAGGGCGACCGCCACCCGCGGGCCGACTTCCCGACCGGGACGGTGACCACCGCCGACGGCCGGACCCATCTGACCGACCAGTCCGGGCGGGTGCTCCAGCTGCGCGGCTTCAATGTCGACAAGTACGCCGAGGCGACCGAGGCCGACCTGCGCTCCGCCGCCGAGCACGGCTTCACCCTGGTCCGGGTGGCGATCTCCTGGAACCGGCTGGAGCCGACCCGGGGGCAGCTGGACCGGACCGAGCTGGCCCGGCTGCACCGGGTGCTCAACTGGGCCGAGAAATACGGCCTGCTGGCCCTGGTCGACTTCCACCAGGACGTCTACGGACCGAAGTTCGGCGGCGGCGACCGGGGCATCCCGCTCTGGGCCACCCGGGACGACGGCCTGCCGTTCGAGGAGGACCCGGACGACTGGTTCGCCGGCTACTTCCAGCCCGCCGTGCAGGCCGCCTTCACCCACCTCTACGACGACCCCGACCTGCGCCGCTGGCAGGCCGACTTCTACACCCGAGTGGCCCGCGAACTCCGGGACCACCGATCGCTGTTGGGCTACGACCTGTTCAACGAGCCGTCCGGCCCGATCCCCGGTGACCCGACCGACCCGGCCGTGCTGGTGGCCGCCTCGGCCGAGCTGGAGCAGGGCCGGCTGGCCGGGATGTACCGCCGGCTGATCACGGCCGTCCGGCAGGTCGACAGCCGGTCCTGGCTGTTCGTCGAACCGACCGTGCTGGTCGGCCAGGGCGTGCCGACGCAGCTGCCGTCCTTCGGCGACCCGCGCTCGGGCGCCGACCGGCTGGGCTACGCCCCGCACTTCTACGACACCGCGGTCGAGGCGGGCCGGGACTGGGACCCGTCCGGCGGCTTCGTGGAGAACTACCTCGCCGCGATCACCGGCTACCCCACGGCCCACCACCTGCCGGTGCTGGTCGGCGAGTGGGGGCCGCCCGACTCCCGGCGGCCGGGCAACGCCGAGCTGGTGAAGCGTCAGGTCGCGGCGATGAACGGCTTCGCCTCGGGCTGGGCGATGTGGTACTGGTGCAAGGGCGCGGGCGGCTACTGCGCGCTCGGCCCGGACGGCCGCCCGGCCCCCGGCAACGAGCCGGTCTTCGGCCCGTACGCCCGGGCCCTGGCGGGCACCCCCGGCACCGAGAGCCACCGGGACGGCACGTACACCCTGACCTTCGTCACCGGCGGCCGCACCGCCGGGGGCAGCGGCGGCTGGACCGAGATCAGCCTGCCGGGCACCGCCTACCCGCACGGCGCCCGGGTCACCGTGACCGGCGCCCGGGCCTCGGTGCTGGACCTCGACCAGCCCCGGGGCGACCGGGCCGGGGTGGCCCGGGTCCTGCTGCCGCTGGCCCGCCCCGGCACCACCGTGACGGTACGGATCAGCGCCCGCTGAACCCGGGCCCGGTCGGGCCGGGCCCGGTCAGCCGGCCAGGCCGCGCCGGGTCAGCAGCGGGGCGATCTCCGGGTCCCGGCCGACCACGGCGCGGAAGCAGTCCAGCGCGTCCACGCTGCCGCCCCGGGAGAGCAGTTCGGCCCGGAAGACCTCCCCGCTCTCCCGGACGCTGCGGCCGTTCGTCCCGAACCAGCGCACCGTGTCGGCATCCAGCACCTCGGACCAGATGTACGCGTAGTACCCGGCGCTGTAGTCGTTGGAGAACACGTGGCTGAAGTAGGTGGTCCGGTAGCGCGGCGGCACCAGCGGGTCGCCCAGCCCGGCCTTGGCCAGCGCGGCCACCTCGAACTCCCGGGCGTCCTCGATCTGTTCACCGGCGGGCACGGTGTGCCAGGCCCAGTCCAGCAGCGCGGCGGCCAGGTACTCCACGGTCCGGAAGCCCTGCCCGAACCGCTCGGCCGCAGCCATCCGCTCGACCAGCTCGGCGGGCAGCGGCTCGCCGGTCAGGTGGTGCTTGGCGTAGTTGGCCAGCACCTCGGGCCTGGTCATCCACATCTCGTTCACCTGGGACGGGAACTCGACGAAGTCCCGCGGCACCTCAGTGCCCGAGAACAGCGGGTAGCGCACCGCCGAGAAGAGCCCGTGCAGGGCGTGCCCGAACTCGTGGAACAGCGTCCGCACCTCGTCCCAGGTCAGCAGCGCGGGCTCACCGGCCGCCGGGTGGGCGATGTTGAGGTTGTTCACCACCACCGGCCGCTGCCCCAACAGCTCGGACTGCTGGACGAGTTCGTTCATCCAGGCCCCGCCGCCCTTCGACTCCCGGGCGTGGAAGTCGCCGAGGAACAGGCCCAGCGAGGAACCGTCCGCCTCGAACACCTCGAAGACCCGGGCGTCGGGGTGGTACCCCGTCAGGTCGGCCCGCTCGGTGAAGGTCAGCCCGTAGGCCAGCCCGGCGGCGAAGAACACCCCGTCGTGCAGCACCCGCTCCAGCTCGAAGTACGGGCGCAGCTCGGCCGCGTCCAGGCTGTACTCGGCCTGCCGGACCCGCTCGGAGTAGTACAGCCAGTCGTGCGCCGCGAAGTCGGTGACCCCGTCGGCCCGTTCGGCGAACTCCGCCAGCTTCCGGCCCTCCTCCTGCGCGTTCGCGACCGCCGGCGGGATCAGCCGGGCGAACAGCTCCTCCACCGCCCCGACCGTCCCGGCCGTCTCGTCGGCCACCACGTACGCCGCGTGGCTCGGGTACCCGAGCAACTCGGCCCGCTCGGCCCGCAGACCGGCCAGCTCGATCGCCAGCGGACCGTTGCTCTCCACCGCCCGGTCCACCGAGGCGGCCAACAGCCGGGCCCGCAGCTCCCGGTCGGTGAGCTCGGCCAGTTCGGACTGGTTGGTGAAGTTCTTCAGGCTCAGCACGTACGAGCCGTCCCGACCGAGCGCCCGGCCGTTCACCGCGGCCGCCGCCACCGCGTCGGCCGACAGGCCGGCCAGCTCCTCGGCACGCTCCACCGCCACGGCCCGGGCCCGGGTGTCGGTGAACACGTTCTGCCGGAACGCCGCCTGGGCCGAGGCCAGCCGGCCGTTGATCTCCCGCAGCCGCAGCTGCCCCTCGGCCGGCAGCCGGACCCCGGCCCGGACGAAACGGGTGTGGTGCCGCTCCAGCAGCCGCAGGCTCTCGGCGTCCAGGCCGAGTTCGGCCCGCACCCGGTGCAGCGCCTCGAACCGGGCGAACAGCGCCGGGTCGAGGAGGATGGTGTCCTGGTGCGCGGCCAGCCGGGGGCTCAGCTCGGCGTCCAGCGCCTGCAGTCCCGGGGTGGTGTCGGAACTGTTCCGGTTGTCGAAGACCAGGCGCACCCGGCGCAGCAGCGCACCGGAACGCTCCAGCGCCACCACCGTGTTGTCGAAGGTCGGCGGCTCCGGGTCGGAGGTGATGGCCGCGATCTCGGCGAGCTGGTCGGCCATGCCGCGGTCGAAGGCGGGCAGGTAGTGCTCTTCCCGGATGGCGGCGAAGGGCGGGAGCTCGAACACCAGGGTGCTGGGCTCGAAGAAAGGGTTGTCGCTCATGACCCCGACCCTAGGCACTCGGGCACACACTCCGGAAGACAGGGGGCGCTCCGGGCATCGGCCATCAGAGCCCCGAGCCCCTGGACCGTAGCTGCCCGAGCACCTGCAAACAGTGCAGCCCCGTGCCTGCGCGGATGTGTCGGTGGGGGCCGGTACGGTCGGGGCGAACCTGTGTCCGCTGTGTGAGGAGGCCCCGTGGCGCCACGGATTGCCGTTGTGCCCGCTCCGCACGGGGCGGGTGGGCGGTTGCAGCCGCTCGGCGAGGACGGGGTGCCGCTCGGGCCGCCGGAGCAGGTGGCCGATCTGGCCGCCGCCGTGGCGCAGCGGGAGGCGGCCGGGCAGCCCCGCTGGATCTGGGCGGCGGCCGACAGCGCGTACGCCCCGCTGCTCCCGCTCCGGGTGAGCCGGTGTCACGACCTGCGGCTGGTGGAGGCGTTGCTGCTCGGGTACGAGGGGGCCTGGGGCGAGCCCCGGTCGCTCGGCGCCGCGTGGGCGCGGCTGCGCGGGCTGCCGGTCCCGGCCGACCTGCCGGAGACCGCCGGCGGCGAGGACCAGGACAGCCTGTTCGCGCCGGACCGGCTGCAACTGCCTCCCGGCACCGACCAGCTGACGGCGGTGGTGGCGGTGCACGCCGAGCAGCTGCGCCGGATCGCGCTGGTCGAGCAGCCCGGCCTGTTCCGGCTGCTGGTGGCCGCCGAGTCGGCCGGGGCGCTGCTGGCCACCGAGATCACGTACGACGGCCTGCCGTGGCGGTCGGACCGGCACGACCGGCTGCTGACCGACCTGCTCGGTCCTCGCCCGCAGGTGCCCGGCACCCAGCCCAAGCTGCTGGCCGAGCTGTCCGTCGAGTTGCAGCAGGCGCTCGGTGCCCGCCCGTTCAACCCGGACTCGCACGCCCAGGTGCTGAAGGCGTTCGCCGACCAGGGCATCCGGCTGGGCTCGACCCGGGTGTGGGAGCTGCGCGAGATCGACCACCCGGCGGCCCGGCTGATGATCCGTTACAAGGAGCTGTCCCGGATCCACGCCGCGCACGGCTGGGCGTGGCAGGACGCCTGGGCCCGCGGCGGCCGGTTCCGGCCGGAGTACGTGGTCGGCGGGGTGGTGTCCGGCCGGTGGGCCAGCCGGGGCGGCGGGGCGCTGCAGATCCCGCGGATCCTGCGCGGCGCGGTGGTGGCCGACCCGGGCTGGGCCCTGGTGGTGGCGGACGCGGCCCAGCTGGAGCCCCGGGTGCTGGCCGCGCTCTCCGGCGACACCGGTCTGGCCCGGTCGGCGGCCGAGGGCGACCTGTACGCGGCGCTGGCCGCCCAGGCGTTCCAGGGCGACCGGGAGAAGGCCAAGCTCGGCCTGCTCGGCGCGATGTACGGCCAGACCAGCGGGGACATCGGCCCGCTGCTGGCCACGCTGCGCCGCAGGTACCCGACCGCGATGGGCTACGTCGAGGCGGCGGCCCGCACCGGCGAGGAGGGCGGCATCGTCCGCTCCCGGCTGGGCCGCACCTGCCCACCGCCGTCCGCCGACTGGCTGGACCTGACGGAGGCTCCGGAGACCGCCGGGGAGGCGGGCGGGCGTTCGGCCCGGGCGCGCGGCCGGTTCACCCGCAACTTCGTGATCCAGGCCAGCGGAGCGGACTGGGCGCTCGCCCTGCTGGCCTCGCTGCGCCGCCGGCTGACGCCCCTGGGCACCGGGGCGGACCGGCCGCACCTGGTCTTCTTCCAGCACGACGAGGTGATGGTGCACACCCCGGTCAACCTGGCCGACCAGGTGGTCGAGGCGGTCACCGAGGCCGGCGAGGAGGCCCGGCGGCTGGTGTTCGGCGACACCCCGGTGCGCTTCCCGCTCAGCACCGCCGTGGTGGACTCCTACGCGGACGCCAAGTGAGCTGACACCGGCTCAGAACTTCCGGTAGCCCCTGGCGTCCTCGGCCGCCGCCACCACCTCGGCCAGCGCGGCCCCGGTCGAGGCGGTGACCAGGGCGGCCACCGCGCCCTCCACGAACGGCGCGTCCACCAGCCTGGCCCGCTCCGCCGGGTGGTCCTCCAGGGCGGCCAGCGTGGTCAGCACCGAGCTGCCCAGATCCGCCAGCACCACCACCCCGGCCCCGGAGTCGGCCGCCGCGACGGCCGCCACGATCAGGTCGTAGCTGGTGCCGAGCGCGCCGTCCTCGGTGCCCGCCGCGAGCAGCACCCGGACGTTCCCGGAGTCGAGTTCGGCCAGCAGGTGCCGGAGCCCGGCCGCCAGGCCGGGACTGTGCGAGACCAGAACGATGCCCACGTACGCGCCCATGCCCCGACCATACCCAGGGCCATCCGCCGTCCACCCCCGACCAGTTCGGTCCTGGCGTGTCGTACCGGAGGCCGGGCGGCCCCCGTTGACGTAACGTCGGCCGCAGCACCCGTCGCCACCGCGAGGAGAGCCGGTCGTGAAGAAGCTGATCAACGCCCCCGAGACGGTGGTGGCCGACGCGCTGGCCGGATTCGCGGCGGCCCACCCCGAGTTGACCGTGGACCAGGAGAACCGGGTGATCACCCGGTCCGGCCGGCCGGCCGTCCCGAAGGTCGCGCTGGTCTCCGGCGGCGGCTCCGGGCACGAACCGCTGCACGGCGGCTTCGTCGGCCCCGGCATGCTCGACGCGGCCTGCCCGGGCGAGGTGTTCACCTCCCCCGTACCGGACCAGCTGCTGGCCGCCGCGCAGGCGGTGCACAGCGGCGCGGGCGTGGTCTTCGTGGTGAAGAACTACACCGGTGACGTGCTGAACTTCGAACTCGCCGCCGAGCTGGCCGCCGACGAGGGCATCGAAGTCCGCACCGTGCTGGTGAACGACGACGTCGCGGTGGAGGACTCCACCTGGACGGCCGGCCGCCGGGGCACCGGCGCCACCGTGCTGGTCGAGAAGACCGCCGGTGCGCTGGCCGAGCGCGGCGCCGGCCTCGACGAGGTGGCCGCCCTCGGCGACCGGGTCAACGCCGCCTCCCGCTCCTTCGCCATCGCGCTCACCGCCGCCACCGTCCCGGCCGCCGGGAAGCCGGGCTTCGACCTCCCGGCGGACGAGATCGAGGTCGGCGTCGGCATCCACGGCGAACCGGGCCGCCGCCGCGAGCCGCTGCGCCCGGCCGCCGAACTGGCCGCCGAGGTGGTCGACACCATCCTGGCCGACCACCACCTCACCGCCGGGGACGAGGTGATCGCCCTGCTGACCGGGCTCGGCGGCACCCCGCTGATCGAGCTGTACGTGGTCTACGGCGCGGTGGCCGAACGGCTGGCCGGGCGCGGCATCCGGATCGCCCGCAACCTGGTCGGCAACTACGTCACCAGCCTCGACATGGCCGGCTTCGCACTGACCCTCACCAAGGCCGACCCGGAACTGCTCGAGCTCTGGGACGCCCCGGTGGCCACCCCCGCCCTGCGCTGGTCCTGAGCGGAGGCCCGGATGGACACCACCCTCGCCCTGGACTGGCTGCGGGCCGTCGCGGCCGCCGTCGAGCGGCGGCAGCAGGAACTGACCGACCTGGACGCGGCGATCGGCGACGGCGACCACGGCGCGAACCTGCACCGGGGCTTCAGCGCCGTACTGCCCGCGATCGAGGGCCTGGACTCGGCCGGCGCGGTGCTGACCAAGGCGGGCAGCACGCTGATCTCCAAGGTCGGCGGCGCCTCCGGGCCGCTGTACGGGAAGGCATTCCGGGCGATGGGCGCGGCACTGACCGAGGGCGGCGACTTCGGCTCGGCACTGGCCGCCGGGCTGGCCGCGGTCGAGCGGCTGGGCGGCGCCGCCCCGGGCGACAAGACCATCGTGGACGCCTGGACCCCGGCACTGGCCGCCTTCGGGCTGACCGGCTCGTACGCCGACGCGGCGGCCGCCGCCGAACGGGGCGCGCTGGACACCGTCCCGCTCCGGGCCCGCAAAGGCCGGGCGTCGTACCTGGGCCCGCGCAGCGTCGGCCACCAGGACCCCGGGGCCACCTCGGCCGCGCTGATCCTGCGCGCGCTGGCCGACGTGGCCTAGGGACCCTGGGCCGGGGGCCGTTCGAGGTCGGTCCGGCTGATCAGGAGCAGCAGGGCGTCGTCCCCCAGCTCGCCGCCGGTGTGCTCCAGCAGGTCGGCGTACAGCCGCCCGACCGCCACCTCCAGCTCGGCCGCCGACCGGGCGGCCTCCCGGACCAGCGGGCCGACCCGCTCGGCCAGCGGGTAGAACTCGCCGCTGCGGTGGTGCCTGGCCTCGATCACGCCGTCGGTGCAGAGCACCAGCACGTCCTCCGGACCGAAGGCGGTCTCCATGCTCTGCGGCTCACCGGCCGCCAGCCGGCCGAGACCGAGCGGCACCCAGGGGTCGCTGGCCTCCAGCACCTGCACCGTCCCGTCCCTGGCCACCATGATCGGCGGGACGTGCCCGAAGTGCAGCAGCTCCACCGTGCCGGGGCGGGTCACCTCGGCGAACAGCGCGGTGGTGAACTCACCGTCCGGCACGTGCCGCTCCACGCTGGCCTCGACCCGGGCCGCCACCGTGAGCAGCCCGCTCTCGTCGTACGCCGCCTCCCGGAAGGCACCGAGCACCACGGCGGCGGTCTGCACCGCACCGAGCCCCTTGCCCCGGACGTCGCCGACCAGGACCCGGGTGCCGTGCGGGGTCTCCAGCACCGAGTACAGGTCGCCGCCGATCCGGGCGGCGTCGGCCGCCGAGGCGTACCGGACGGCCAGCCGGAGCGGCCCGACCGCCGGGCCGGGTGGTCGGAGCAGGGCGCGCTGGGCGGCCTCCGCCACCGAGGAGACGGCGGCGAAGGCCGCGGCTCTGCGCATCCTGATCCGGGCCACCCAGGCGCTGAACACCGACAGGATCAGGTAGCTGACCACCGCGCCGAACAGGAACTGACCGTTGTTCAGATCGGCCACCTGGTCGTAGTGCCCCAGCCCGATCAGGGCGCCGAAACCGACCGTGCAGACCACCAGCAGTTCCGCCGGCCGCAGGGTCAGCGCCGCCATCGACGGGACCACCACCATCAGCGGGGCCAGGTAGCTCTCCCGCCCGGTCACCAGGTCCGCGAACACCACCACCAGCAGGGCCAGCAGGGCCGGGGTGGCCCGCCGGCGCCAGGACAGGTCCTGCAGGTCGGCGGCGAGCAGCGCGCGCTCCCGCCGGGCGGGCGAGAGCCCCGCGGCCTTGGGGGCCGTGGGCGACTGGGCTCGGGTGAACCGGGACACATACCGAACATAGCGGAGTAATCGGTCTTCGCATCCGCGCGTCCGCCAGGCGAATGCCACCCGAATTGCGCCTTTTGTCATACCGTACGGGGAACGTGACGCCCACTCATCGAGGGAAGGCCCCCGCCGATGTCCGGATACGGCAGCCACACCCCGCCATCTCCCCCTCCGCCCGGTCCCCAGCGGTCCGCACCCGCCGCCGCGCCACCGGCCCAGCAGTCCCGCCACTGGCTCCGGCTGTTCCTGATCGGCCTGGCCCTCTGGGTGGCGACCGTGGTCGTCACCTTCTTCACCGACAGCAGCAACCTGGTGCCGACCATCGTGCTGCTCGGCAGCTTCCTGGTCCCGGGCACCTTCGTGGTCTGGGCGTACGAGCGCTACGCCGTCGACGTGGGCACCGAGCGGATCGCCGCCTGCTTCGGCATCGGCGGCATCATCGGCGTGCTCGGCGCCTCGGTGCTGGAGACCTACCTGATCTCCCCCTCGGTCTGGATGTACGTGGGCGTCGGCCTGATCGAGGAGGCGGTCAAGCTGGCCGCCCTGATCATGGTGGCCCGCCGCATCCCGGTGGCCGGCCTCCGGCACGGCCTGGTGCTCGGCGCCACCGTCGGCGCGGGCTTCGCGGCGTTCGAGAGCGCCGGCTACGCCTTCAACGCGGTGCTGAGCATCCACGGCCTCTCGCTCAAGGACCTGGTGGAGACCGAGATCCTGCGCGGCGTCCTGGCCCCGGTCGGCCACATCCTGTGGACCGCGATCATGGGCGGGGTGCTGTTCCGCGAGCGGCGCGGCACGCACTTCCGGTTCAACGCGCCGGTGATCCTCACCTACCTGGGTGTCTCGCTGCTGCATGCGCTCTGGGACAGCACCGGCGGCATCGCCGTCTGGCTGGTGGCCCGGACCACCGCGAGCGACTTCCAGCGGGCCGTCTTCGAGCTCGGCTACATGCCGAGCCCGACCAGCCAGCAGGTCCACCTCTACACGCTGTACGACACCCTCGGGCTGATCGTGGTCTCGCTCGGCGGCCTGGTCTGGCTCCGGTCGCTGATCGGCCGGAGCCGGGCGGCCGCTCCGGCCGGCTGACCGGACGGTCCGACGAGAGCGGGTGGTTCCCGGGATTCCGTGGAACCACCCGCTCTCGCGTTTCCGGTCACCCCGACGTGACACGCCCCGGCCCGCCGAGCCGGACTCTGGGTCGTCGGACCGTTACTCTCTGCTGGCGATCGTGACGATCGCCACCTCACCCGCTGGCGCACGGAATACCCCAGGGGGGTATGGTGTTGTCAGAGTCAGCCCCTGCCCAGGGGCAACGAAGCCCCGGAGGCCCCGATGTCGAGCACCGTCACCTACTCCGTCAGCGGTATGAGCTGCGGCCACTGCGAGAAGTCGGTCAGTGCCGAGGTGGCCGGCCTGCCCGGCGTGACCGAGGTGGCCGCGGACGCCAAGGCCGGGACCGTGACCGTCTCCTCGCAGACCCCGCTGAACGACGAGCAGCTCCGCGCCGCCGTCGACGAGGCCGGCTACGAGCTGGTCGGCCGCTCGGCCTGAGCACTCCGTACGGGGCCGCCCAGGCGTGCCCGGCCCCGTACGCCCCCGCACCGCCCGCTCGTACCGAGGAGCAGAGAAGAGCCATGAGCACCACCACCCCAGGCATAGAGCCCGGCGCCCTCCGCGACCGGGTGGAACTCGCCATCGGCGGCATGACCTGCGCCTCCTGCGCGGCGCGGATCGAGAAGAAGCTCAACCGGATGGACGGCGTCGAGGCCACCGTCAACTACGCCACCGAGAAGGCGCAGGTCGACTTCGCGCCCGAGGTCAGCGTGGCCGACCTGATCGCCACCGTGGAGCGCACCGGCTACACCGCCGAGCTGCCCGCCCCACCCGCGACCGCCGAGACCTCGGCCGAGCCGCCGGCCCAGCCCGATCCGCTGCGCGAGCGGCTGCTGATCAGCGCCGCGCTCTCGGCGCCCGTGGTGCTGCTCTCGATGATCCCGGCGCTGCAGTTCGACAACTGGCAGTGGCTCGCCTTCGCGCTCACCGGCCCGGTCGTGGTCTACGGCGGCCTGCCCTTCCACCGCGCCGCCTGGACCAACCTCAGGCACGGCGCGGCCACCATGGACACCCTGGTCTCGCTCGGCACCCTGGCCGCCTTCGGCTGGTCCGTCTGGGCCCTGTTCCTCGGGCACGCCGGGATGACCGGCATGCGGCACGCCTTCACCCTCGGAGTCGGCGGCGGTGACGCCTCGTCAACCCTGTACCTGGAGACCGCCGCCGTCGTCACCACCCTGATCCTGCTCGGCCGCTGGCTGGAGGCGCGCTCCAAGCGCCGCGCGGGCGCCGCCCTGCACGCCCTGCTCGACCTCGGGGCCAAGGACGTCGCCGTCCTCCAGGGCGCCCGCGAGGTACGGCTGCCGGTCGGCGCGCTCACGGTCGGCATGCGGTTCGTGGTCCGGCCCGGGGAGAAGATCGCCACCGACGGCACCGTGGTCGAGGGCAGCTCCGCCGTGGACGCCTCGATGCTCACCGGCGAGGCCGTCCCGGTCGAGGTGACCGTCGGCGACACCGTCACCGGGGCCACCGTCAACGCCGGCGGCCGCCTGGTGGTCGAGGCCACCCGGGTCGGCGCCGACACCCGGCTGGCCCGGATGGCCAAGCTGGTCGAGGAGGCGCAGAACGGCAAGGCCGCCGCCCAGCGGCTGGCCGACCGGATCTCCGCCGTCTTCGTCCCCGCGGTCATCCTGATCGCGCTCGGCACCCTGGTCAGCTGGCTGCTGGTCAGTGACAGCCCGACCCAGGCGTTCACCGCCGCCGTCGCGGTGCTGATCATCGCCTGCCCCTGCGCCCTCGGCCTGGCCACCCCGACCGCCCTGATGGTCGGCACCGGACGCGGAGCCCAGCTCGGCATCCTGATCAAGGGCCCCGAGGTGCTGGAGACCACCCGCAGGGTGGACACCGTCGTGCTCGACAAGACCGGCACCGTCACCACCGGTCGGATGTCCCTGACCGCCGTACACACCGCCGACGGGGTCACCGAGAACGAGGTGCTCCGGCTGGCCGGCGCCCTGGAGCACGCATCCGAGCACCCGATCGCGGCCGCCGTCGCCGCAGCCGCCACCGAACGGCTCGGCGAGCTCCCGCCGGTCGAGAACTTCGAGAACGTCCCCGGCCGGGGCGTCCAGGGCGTGGTCGACGGCCACGCGGTGATCGCCGGACGCGAGCTGCTGCTCGCCGACTGGGCCCAGCACCTGCCGCCCGCCCTGGCCCGGGCGAAGGCCGCGGCCGAGGCCGCCGGCGCCACCGCCGTCTCGGTCGGCTGGGACGGCGCCGCCCGGGCCGTCCTGGTGGTCGCCGACACCGTCAAGCCCAGCTCGGCCCTGGCCGTCGCCGAACTCCGGGCGCTCGGTCTGCGGCCGGTGCTGCTCACCGGTGACAACCGCAGCGCCGCCGAGGCGGTCGCCGCCGAGGTCGGCATCGACGCCGCGGACGTGATCGCCGAGGTGCTCCCCGAGGACAAGGTGGCCACCGTCCGGCGGCTGCAGGCCGAGGGCCGCTCGGTCGCCATGGTCGGTGACGGGGTCAACGACGCCGCCGCCCTGGCCCAGGCCGACCTCGGCCTCGCCATGGGGACCGGCACCGACGCCGCGATCGAGGCGAGCGACCTGACGCTGGTCCGCGGCGACCTACGGGCCGCCGCCGACGCGATCCGGCTCTCCCGCCGCACCCTCGCCACCATCAAGGGCAACCTGTTCTGGGCCTTCGCCTACAACGTCGCCGCGATCCCGCTCGCCGCAGCCGGCCTGCTCAACCCGGTGGTCGCGGGGGCCACGATGGCCTTCTCCTCGGTCTTCGTGGTCACCAACAGCCTCCGCCTGCGCCGCTTCAACGCTGCCGCGTGAGCGGCTCGGGGCTCTGCTGTTGTGCGGCTCCGCCGCGCGGGCGACGCCAACTTTTCGCAGGTGCTTCGGGGCTACGGTCCAGGGGCTCGGGGAACTGCGACGCCGACCCTTGCAAGGTGATCGTTGCGTAGGTGGTCAGGCACTTTCGCAGTGACCCGAACGTCAGATCTCCTCGCAGTTCCCCGAGCCCCTGGACCGTAGATGCCCGAGCACCCTGCCAAAGGTGCAGCCCCGAGCCCCTGGACCGTAGATGCCCGAGCACCCTGCCAAAGGTGCAGCCCCGATCCCCTGGACCGTAGATGCCCGAGCACCCTGCCAAAGGTGCAGCCCCGATCCCCTGGACCGTAGATGCCCGAGCACCCTGCCACCAGCTACCGCCCGAGCAGTTCGCCGCCGTTGCAGTGCAGGATCTCGCCGGTGATGAAACCGGCCTCGGCGGAGGCCAGGAAGTAGACCGCCGCCGCCACCTCGCCCGACTCGCCGATCCGGCCGAGCAGGGTGCGGGCCGCCCGCCGGGAGACCTCGGCCTCGTCCAGCCGGGGCCCGAAGAACTCGGTGCCCGAGACGGTGCCCGGGGCCACGATGTTGGCGGTGATGCCGGAGGCGCCGAGCTGGGCGGCCAGGAAGTGGTTCCAGGCGTGCAGCGAGGCCTTGGCGGCCCCGTACGAGCCCGCTCCGCGCAGGGCGGCGATCGAGCTGACCGTCACCACCCGGCCGGTGCCCTGGGCGAGCCGGTCCCGGATCGACTCGGTGAGCAGCACCACGGTGAGCACGTTGCGCTCGAAGTCCCCGCGCCAGCGGGCCAGCACGGCGTGCGGTCCGGCCCCGATCACGGTCTCCCGGCTGCCGGCGTTGTTGACCAGTACGTCGATCTCGGCGGGCAGCGAGCTCAGGGCGTCCTCGACCGCGTCGGGGTCGGCGAGGTCGCAGACCAGTGGGGTGACGTTCGGCCCGAGGTCGGCGGCGGCTCTCTCCAGGACCGCCCGCCGACGGCCGACGATCACCACCCGCTCCCCCGCCTCGGCGAAGCGGCGTGCCACCTCGTACCCGATGCCGGTGCCGCCACCGGTGACTACGACGTTCCTGGCCATCTGCGCACTCCCTCCCTGGCTTGCCGCCGCGACTGAGGGTGCGCGGGCGGTCCGTACCGGAATGGGACGATTCCTATCACGCTGGGTTGCGGCGGCTGCGGGGAGGGTGACGTCGCCCGGCTGGGATCGTGTGGTATGACGCTGACACCACTCGTGCACGGAGCGTGGAGAGAGCCAACTCACACCCCCCGAACGTAACTTTGCGCCCCCGAATACGTCTTACCTTTGTAGTACGACGGTCCATGACCGCCGTGGACGGGGCTCCGGCGGGCCCCGGTACGACTGCCGAGTCCGCTCGGCCGTCTCGCGCACGACGCCGGGGAGCGACACCGCCGGGAGCGCTTTGAGCGGCCGCTCCCGGCAACCAGGGCCGCCCCCGGGCGTCGTGCGCCGCACCCTTGCGCAGGACGCAGCAGGGCCCGACCACCAGTGGTGGTCGGGCCCTGCTGCGTACGGGGTGGGTCAGCGCGCGTCGAGCTCGACGTAGTCGCGGATCTCCACGCCGGTGTAGATCTGGCGCGGACGGCCGATGCGGCTGCCCGGGTCGTTGATCATCTCGTGCCAATGGGCGATCCAGCCCGGCAGCCGGCCGAGCGCGAACAGCACGGTGAACATGCTGGTCGGGAAGCCCATGGCGCGGTAGATCAGACCGGTGTAGAAGTCCACGTTCGGGTAGAGCTTGCGCGAGACGAAGAAGTCGTCCTTGAGCGCGTGCTCCTCCAGCTTGAGCGCGATCTCCAGCAGCTCGTCGGACTTGCCGAGCTGGCCGAGCACCTCGTGCGCGAGGATCTTGACCTGCGCGGCGCGCGGGTCGAACGCCTTGTAGACGCGGTGACCGAAGCCCATGAGCTTCACGCCGTCCTCGCGGTTCTTCACCTTGCGGATGAAGGTGTCGACGTCACCGCCGGACTTCTGGATCTCCTCCAGCATCTCCAGCACGGCCTGGTTGGCGCCGCCGTGCAGCGGGCCCCAGAGCGCCGAGATACCGGCCGAGATGGAGGCGAACTGGTTGGCGTGGCTGGAGCCCACCAGGCGGACCGTGGAGGTCGAGCAGTTCTGCTCGTGGTCCGCGTGCAGGATCAGCAGCTTGTCCAGCGCGTTCACGATGACCGGGTTGATCTCGTAGTCCTCGGCGGGGACGGCGAAGGTCATCCGGAGGAAGTTCTCGACGTAGCTCAGGTCGTTGCGCGGGTAGACGAACGGCTGGCCGACCGACTTCTTGTACGCGTACGCGGCGATGGTCGGGAGCTTGGCGAGCAGCCGGACGGTCGACAGGTGGCGCTGGCCGGCGTCGAACGGGTTGTGGCTGTCCTGGTAGAACGTCGAGAGCGCGCCGACCACCGAGGAGAGCATCGCCATCGGGTGGGCGTCCCGCGGAAAGCCCTGGTAGAAGCGCTTGACGTCCTCGTGCAGCAGGGTGTGCTGAGTGATCTCGTTGCTGAACACCGCCAGCTGATCGGCGTTCGGAAGCTCGCCGTTGATCAGCAGGTACGCGGTCTCGATGAAGCTGGCCTTCTCGGCCAGCTGCTCGATCGGGTAGCCGCGGTAGCGCAGGATGCCGTTGTCACCGTCCACGAAAGTGATCGCGGACTTGTAGGCGGCGGTGTTGCCGAAGCCGTTGTCCAGGGTGACCAGGCCGGTCTGCGGGAGCAGCTTCGAGATGTCGAAGCCGGCGTTGCCCGCAGTGCTCTCGACGACGGGGTACTCGTACTCGCCGTCCTGGTACCGCAGTACTACCGAGTTGTCGCTCACGTCTTCCTCACCGACGAAATGAATCCTCTTCCAAGGTGCCCTGACTGTCTCTACGATCCCCCATCCGCAGGACCGCCGTGCACCCGGGGTGGGCCGAGAAGGCCCCTGCCCTACAAAAGCTCTCGCCGCAGCCCGTATGAACCGGACAAGATCGGCACAGACCAGGTTCCGCCGTAAATCTCTTCACGTCAAGACAACCCCTGGGTACGGCAGCCCCTTGGATGATCATCCAATTGCGAGTCGGTGGTCGAGTGCGGAGTGCCTGCGACCAGCACTGACGGCTCGAACCGCCTGGGCGATCGCTCTCCGTGAGCCGACCAGCACCACCAGTTTCTTCGCTCTGGTCACGGCGGTGTAGAGGAGGTTCCGCTGCAGCATCGTCCAGGCCGAAGTGGTGACCGGAATCACTACCGCCGGATACTCGCTGCCCTGCGAACGGTGGATCGTCACGGCGTAGGCGTGGGCCAGCTCGTCCAGCTCGTCGAAGTCGTACGGGACCTCCTCGTCCTCGTCCGTCCGGACGGTGAGCCGCTGCTCGTCGACGTTGAGATCGGTCACCACGCCGACCGTGCCGTTGAAGACCCCGTTCTGCCCCTTCTCGTAGTTGTTGCGGATCTGGGTGACCTTGTCGCCCACCCGGAACGTCCGGCCGCCGAAGCGGCGCTCCGGCAGGCCCTCCCTGGCCGGCGTCACCGCCGCCTGGAGCAACGTGTTCAGCGCGCCCGCACCGGCCGGGCCCCGGTGCATCGGGGCCAGCACCTGGACATCGCGACGGGCGTCCAGGCCGAACCGCTGCGGGATCCGCCGGGCCACCACGTCCACCGTCAGACCGGCGGCCGCCTCCGCGTCCTCCTCCGCGAACAGGAAGAAGTCCGGCAGGCCGTCGGTGATCGGCGGCAGGCCCTCGTTGATCCGGTGCGCGTTGGTCACCACCCCCGACTGCTGGGCCTGCCGGAAGATCCTGGTCAGCCGCACCGACGGGACCGGGCTGCCGGCCGACAGCATGTCCCTCAGCACCTCGCCCGCGCCGACCGAGGGCAACTGGTCGACGTCCCCCACGAAGAGCAGGTGGGCACCCGGTGCGACCGCCTTCACCAGCTTGTTCGCCAGGATCAGGTCGAGCATCGACGCTTCGTCCACCACCACCAGGTCGGCGTCCAGCGGCCGGTCCCGGTCGTAGGCCGCCTCTCCGCCCGGCCGCAGCTCCAACAACCGGTGCACGGTGGACGCCTCAGCCCCCGTCAGCTCCGCCAGCCGCTTGGCGGCCCGCCCCGTCGGTGCCGCCAGCACCACCTTGGCCCGCTTCGCCAGCGCCAGCGTGACGATCGACTTCACCGTGAACGACTTGCCGCAGCCCGGGCCGCCGGTCAGCACCGCGACCTTCTCGGTCAGCGCCAGCTTCACCGACTCCCGCTGCTCCGGGGCGAGTTCGGCTCCCGTCCGGGTCGCCAGCCAGCCGAGCGCGGCCTCCCAGTCCACCCCCGCGAAGCCGGGCATCCGGTCGACGTCGGCGGTCAGCAGCCGCAGCAGCTGATTCGACAGCGAGACCTCGGCCCGGTGGAACGGCACCAGGTACACCGCCGTGATCGGCAGCCCGCCCTCACCCGGCACCTGCTCGCGCACCACGCCCTCAGCCGCCACCAGCTCGGCCAGGCAGTCGATCACCAGACCCACGTCGACCTGGAGCAGCTTCACCCCGTCGGCGATCAGCCGCTCCTCGGGCAGGAAGCAGTGCCCCTGGTCGCTGCTCTGCGAAAGCGCGTACTGCAGGCCCGCCTTGACCCGCTCCGGGCTGTCGTGCGGGATGCCGACGGCCTGGGCGATCCGGTCCGCCGTCAGGAAGCCGATGCCCCACACGTCGGAGGCCAGCCGGTACGGCTCGTTCTTCACCACGCCGATCGAGGCGTCGCCGTACTTCTTGAAGATCCGCACCGCCAGCGAGGTGGAGACGCCGACCGTCTGCAGGAAGACCATCACCTCCTTGATGGACTTCTGCTCCTCCCAGGCCGCCGCGATCATCTTGGTCCGCTTCGGCCCGAGACCGGGGACCTCGATCAGGCGCTTCGGCTCGTTCTCGATCACCTCCAGGGTCTCCACCCCGAACGCCTCGACGATCCGCTCCGCGAAGCGCGGGCCGATGCCCTTGATCAGCCCCGAGCCCAGGTAGCGCTGGATGCCCTGCACGGTGGCCGGCAGCACCGTCGTGTAGTTCTCCACCATGAACTGCCGCCCGTACTGCGGGTGCGAGCCCCACCGCCCGAACAGCCGCAGCGACTCCCCCGGCTGCGCGCCCAGCAGTGCCCCGACGACCGTCAGCAGGTCGTTCGCCCCCCGCCCGGTGTCGACCCGGGCCACCGTGTAACCGGTCTCCTCGTTGGCGTACGTGACCCGCTCCAACACGCCCTCCACCTGGGCAAGCTGACGCTGCGGCGGCTGTGTGCTCTGCGGACTCACAGGGCGCCCCCTCGGGTCGGTGACGGTGCGCTACGCACCGTACCCTCCCGCACCGACAGTGCGGGTACGGTCGTGCCTTATCGTCCTGATCATGAACGATCTGACGATCCGACCGGCCGAGGCCACCGACCTCCCCGCCGTCGTGGCCATGCTCGCCGACGACCCGCTCGGCGCCACCCGCGAGTCCCCCGACGACCTGACCCCCTACCAGGAGGCCTACGCCCGGATCGCCGCCGACCCGCACCAGCACCTGGTGGTCGCCGAGTCGGCCGGCCGCACCGTCGGCACCCTCCAGCTGACCGTGATCCCCGGCCTCTCCCGCCGCGGCGCCACCCGCACCCTGATCGAGGCCGTCCGGATCGACGCCTCCGCCCGGGGCACCGGCCTGGGCACCGTGCTCATCGAGTGGGCCGTCGAGCAGTCCAGGAGCCTCGGCGCCGAACTCATCCAACTCACCTCGGACGCCACCCGCACGGACGCGCACCGCTTCTACGAACGCCTCGGCTTCACCGGCTCCCACGTCGGCTTCAAGCTGGACCTGCGGTGAGCCCCCGCCCCGCCGCCGTCGGCACCGACACCGAGCGGGAGGCCCTGGTCGGTTTCCTCGACAAGCAACGCGCCTCCCTGCTCCGCAAACTCGACGGCCTCAGCGACGAGGACGCCCGGCGGGTACCCACCGCGAGCACACTCTCCCTGCTCGGTCTGCTGAAGCACTCCGGCATCTGGGAGCGCCGCTGGTTCCAGATCATCCTGGCCGGCCACCAGCACCCCGACGAGTGGCCGGCCGTGGACGAGGAGGAAGGTGCGGACTTCGCCCTCGGCGACGACGACACCGTCGCGGCATGGCGTTCCTTCTACGAGACCCAGGTCGCCCTCAACCGGGACATCGTCGCCGGGATGTCCCTGGAGACCCCGTGCGCCTGGCCGAGGATGGCGGGTCGCAACCTGCGCTGGGTCATGCTCCACATGATCGAGGAGACCGCCCGGCATGCCGGCCATGCGGACATCATCCGCGAGACGCTGGACGGGGAAACCGGTATCTGAAATGCAGAAAGCCCCTACCCGATCCCGGGTAGGGGCTTTCTGACTAAAGATTGTTCGGCGGCGTCCTACTCTCCCACAGGGTCCCCCCTGCAGTACCATCGGCGCTATGAGGCTTAGCTTCCGGGTTCGGAATGTAACCGGGC
>NZ_JBIWML010000005.1:111226-270484 GCF_044766665.1 Kitasatospora sp. NPDC101801 | reverse complement strand
GATCGCACTGATCACCGCCCTCTGGCGCTGCCCAGCCTGCCACCGCAACCCCAACGACTCCACCACACTTGGTCAAGGACCATGACCGAGCCCTGCAGATTCCGCATTGACACAACGGGCGGCTTACCGAGTCACACCACTACCGCTCGTCATCGGTCGCCATTCTCGCCACCATCGTGTCCGGTCTCAAGGGTGTGACTGGCAGACGAAGTTGGCGGTCCGGCCCGACATCTGCGCAGGTCACGACGTGAGCCGGAAGTACTAGTTGGCGGATTCTGGCAGCGATAGTTGGCGTCGAGACGCCGAGGAGGCACGCCCCCACGCACAAATCCGCTGGTCGCAGGCGCGGAAGGACCCCGACCGCCAACTATCGGTGCCAACTGCCAACTACGGCTGCCAGTCACAAAGGGCTGTGCACCGGATCGGAGGGGGCGGGCAACAGAACAAGCATGCGTGCTTGATTTGTTCCTGACGTCCTGTCACGCTGCTGCCCGTGGACGGGGCGGAGCCGGCTGGGAGGCCAGGGTGCTGCGGATCGGGAATGCGGCGGGGTTCTACGGGGACCGCTTCGGGGCGATGCGGGAGATGCTGACGGGTGGGCCGCTGGATGTGCTCACCGGGGACTACCTGGCCGAGTTGACCATGCTGATCCTGGCGCGGGACCGGCTGAAGGACCCCGGGCTGGGGTATGCGCGGACGTTTCTGCGGCAGTTGGAGGAGTGCCTCGGGCTGGCGGTGGACCGGGGGGTGCGGATCGTGGTCAACGCCGGGGGGCTGAACCCGGGTCGACTGGGCGAGGCGATCGGGGAGTTGGCGGCCAAGCAGGGAGTGCCGGTCCGGTTGGGTGTGGTGGACGGGGACGATCTGCTCGGGCGGCCGGAGTTGCCCGGTGGCTTGCTGGCGGCCAACGCGTACCTCGGGGGACAGGGGATCGCCGAGTGCCTGCGAGCCGGTGCCGACCTGGTGGTGACCGGGCGGGTCACGGACGCGGCGCTGGTCTCGGGGGCGGCGGCGGCCCACTTCGGTTGGGAGGCAGAGGACTTCGACGCCCTGGCGGGGGCGGTGGTGGCGGGTCACGTGCTGGAGTGCGGGGCGCAGGCCACCGGCGGGAACTACGCGTTCTTCCACGAACACGACGTGACCCACCCCGGCTTCCCGATCGCGGAGCTGCACGCGGACGGCTCCAGCGTGATCACCAAGCACCCGGGCACCGGCGGTGCCGTCACGGTCGGGACGGTCACCGCCCAGCTGCTGTACGAGACTTCGGGTGCCCGCTACCCGGGCCCCGATGTGACGGCCCGGCTGGACAGTGTCCGGCTGACCGAGGACGGGCCCGACCGGGTGCGGATCAGCGGGGTGCGTGGCGAGGCCCCGCCGCCGACCCTCAAGGTCGGGCTGAACCGGCTGGGCGGGTGGCGCAACGAGGTGGTGTTCGTGCTCACGGGGCTGGACATCGAGCGCAAGGCAGAGCTGATCCGGCGTCAACTGGCCGGCGTTGTCCAGGCGTCCGAGGTGCGCTGGACACTGGCCCGCACCGACCACCCGGACGCCGGCACCGAGGAGACCGCCTCCGCGCTGCTCAGGCTCGCCGTCAAGGACCGCGACCAGGAGGCGGTGGGGAGGGCGTTCACCACGGCCGTCGTCGAGCTCGGCCTGGCGGGCTACCCCGGGTTCCACCTCACCGCCCCACCCGGCCCGGCCGCCCCGTACGGCGTCTTCGAGACCGCGTACGTCGCAGCGGCGAGCGTCCCGCACCGGGCCCAACTCCCGGACGGCACCCACCGGACAATCGCCCCGGCCCCGGTCACCCGCCCGCCGGTGCGGGTCGAGGACCCGCCGCTGCCGCCCCCGCCGCCCGAGGGCCCGACCCGGCGGGTGCCGCTCGGTCTCGCCTTCGGCGCCCGCAGCGGCGACAAGGGCGGCGACGCCAACCTCGGGGTCTGGGCCAGGAGCGAGGACGGCTGGCGCTGGCTGGCCCATCGACTGACCGTGCAACGCCTGCGCGAACTCCTGCCGGAGACGGCGGAGTTGCCGATCGACCGTCAGCTGCTCCCGGAGCTGCGCGCGGTGAACTTCGTGATCACCGGGCTGCTCGGCGAAGGCGTCGCCGCCCAGCACCGCTTCGACCCGCAGGCGAAGGCGCTCGGCGAGTGGCTCCGCGCCCGGCACGTCGACCTCCCGGAGGAACTGCTGTGACCACGCTGCCCACCCGCCTCGATCCGGCCGGCCCCGAGTACCGGGACAACCGGGACGCGATGCTGGCCAAACTGACCGCGCTGGACGCCGAGCACGCCAAGGCGCTGGCCGGTGGCGGCCCCAAGTACCTGGAGCGCCACCGGAGTCGGGGCAAGCTGCCGGCCCGGGAGCGGATCGAGCTGCTGGTCGACCCGGGGTCGCCGTTCCTGGAGCTCTCCCCGCTGGCGGCCTGGGGCAGCGACTATCCGGTCGGTGCCGCGCTGGTCACCGGGATCGGGGTGATCGAAGGCACCGAGTGCGTGATCACCGCCAACGACCCGACGGTGCGCGGCGGGGCCAGCAACCCGTGGACGCTGCGCAAGGCCCTGCGGGCCAACGAGATCGCGCTGCACAACCGGCTCCCGCTGGTCAGCCTGGTGGAGTCCGGTGGGGCCGACCTGCCGAGCCAGAAGGAGATCTTCATCCCCGGCGGAGCGCTGTTCCGCGACCTCACCCGGCTGTCCGCCGCCGGGGTGCCGACGGTGGCGGTGGTGTTCGGCAACTCGACCGCCGGCGGCGCGTACGTGCCGGGGATGTCCGACCACACCGTGCTGGTGCGCGAGCGGGCCAAGGTCTTCCTGGGCGGCCCGCCGCTGGTGAAGATGGCCACCGGGGAGGACGCCGACGACGAGTCGCTCGGTGGCGCCGAGATGCACGCCCGGGTCTCCGGGCTGGCCGACCACCTGGCCGAGGACGAGCACGACGCGCTGCGGATCACCCGCCGGATCGTGCACCGCCTGCACTGGCGCAAGGCCGGGCCGGGACCCGACCCGACCGCCGCGCCGCCCAGGTACGCCGAGGAGGAGCTGCTCGGCCTGGTGCCGGGTGACCTCAAGGTGCCGTTCGACCCGCGCGAGGTGATCGCCCGGATCGTCGACGGCTCGGACTTCGACGAGTTCAAGCCGCGCTACGGGCCCAGCCTGGTGACCGGCTGGGCCGAGCTGCACGGCTACCCGGTCGGCATCCTGGCCAACGCGCAGGGCGTGCTGTTCAGCGAGGAGTCGCAGAAGGCCGCCCAGTTCATCCAGCTCGCCAACCAGCGCGACCGGCCGCTGCTCTTCCTGCACAACACCACCGGCTACATGGTCGGCCAGGCGTACGAGCAGGGCGGCATCATCAAGCACGGCGCGATGATGATCAACGCGGTCTCCAACAGCAAGGTCCCGCACCTCTCGGTGCTGGTCGGCGCCTCGTACGGGGCCGGGCACTACGGGATGTGCGGGCGGGCGTACGAGCCGCGGTTCCTGTTCGCCTGGCCGAGCGCCAAGTCGGCGGTGATGGGCCCTCAGCAGCTGGCCGGGGTGCTGTCGATCGTGGCCCGGCAGTCGGCGGCGGCGAAGGGGCAGCCGTACGACGAGGAGGCCGACGCCACCATCCGGGCCCTGGTGGAGCAGCAGATCGAGGCCGAGTCGCTGCCGGTCTTCCTCTCCGGCCGGCTCTACGACGACGGGGTCATCGACCCCCGCGACACCCGCACGGTGCTCGGTATCTGCCTGTCCGCGATCCACAGCGCCCCGGTCGAGGGCGCGCGCGGCTACGGCGTCTTCCGGATGTAAGGGACCTGACCGATGATCACCTCCGTACTGGTCGCCAACCGGGGCGAGATCGCCCGCCGGGTCTTCCGGACCTGCCGGGACCTGGGCATCGCCACGGTGGCGGTGCACTCCGACCCGGACGCCGGTGCCCCGCACGTCCGGGAGGCCGACAGCGCCGTCCGGCTGCCGGGGGCCGCCCCCGCCGACACCTACCTGCGGGCCGACCTGCTGGTCGCCGCCGCGCTCGCCGCCGGGGCGGACGCGGTCCACCCGGGCTACGGGTTCCTGTCCGAGAACGCCGGGTTCGCCTCGGCGGTGGAGCGGGCCGGACTGACCTGGATCGGTCCGCCCGCCGCCGCGATCGCCGCGATGGGATCCAAGACCGAGGCGAAACGGCTGATGGCGGCGGCCGGCGTGCCGGTGCTCGCGGTGCCGGCCGAGCCGACTGCCGACGACCTGCCGCTGCTGGTCAAGGCAGCGGCCGGTGGCGGTGGCCGGGGGATGCGGATCGTCCGCGAACTCGCCGAGCTGCCGGGCGCGTTGGCCGCCGCCCGGGCGGCGGCGGCGAGCGCGTTCGGGGACGACGAGGTGTTCTGCGAGCCCTATCTGCCGAACGGGCGGCACGTCGAGGTGCAGCTGCTGGCGGACGCGCACGGCACGGTCTGGGTGGTCGGCGACCGGGACTGCTCGCTGCAGCGCCGGCACCAGAAGGTGATCGAGGAGGCCCCGGCGCCCGGTCTGGCCGAGCCGCTCCGGGCCGAGCTGCACCGGGCCGCGACCGCCGCCGCCCGGGCGATCGGCTACCGGGGCGCCGGGACGGCCGAGTTCCTGGTCACCCCTGACGGGCGGTGCTGGTTCCTGGAGATGAACACCCGCCTCCAGGTCGAGCACCCGGTCACCGAGTGCGTCACCGGCCTCGACCTGGTCGCCCTCCAGCTCCGGATCGCCGAGGGCGAGGCGCTGCCCGCCGAGCCGCCGCCGACCAGGGGCCACGCGATCGAGGCCCGGCTGTACGCCGAGGACCCGGAACAGGACTGGCAGCCCCGGACCGGGACCCTGCACCTGCTCGAAGTGCCCGGTGTGTCGGTCGAGTTCGACACCGGCGCCCGGGACACCGGCCTGCGGCTGGACTCCGGGGTGACCGACGGCACCGAGATCGGCCCGCACTACGACCCGATGCTCGCCAAGCTGATCGCCTGGGCACCCACCCGGGCCGCCGCCGCCCGGCTGCTGGCCACCGCGCTGAGCCGGTCGCGGATCCACGGCCCGGGCAGCAACCGGGCGCTGCTGGTCGCGGCGCTGCGCCACCCGGCCTTCCTGGCGGGGGAGTTGCACACCGGCTTCCTCGCCGAGCACGAGCACGAGCTCGGCGGCAAGGGTGAGAGCCTGGCCCGGCCGGCGCTCGCCGCCGCGCTCGCCGAGGCGGGCGGTTCGCCGTTCCCGCCGGGCTGGCGCAACCTGCCCTCGCAGCCGCAGACCAACCGCTACCGGGCGGCCGACGGCACCGAGTACGAGGTGAGCCACCGGCTCACCCGGGACGGCCTCCAGGGGCATCCCGGGATCGAACTGGTCGAAGCCAGGCCGGACTTGGTCACCCTGCGAGCCGAAGGCCGGACCCACACCTACCGGATCGCCCGGTACGGCGGCACCCTGCACCTGGACGGGCCCACCGGCGCCGCCACCCTCACGGCCCTGCCACTGCTGCCCGAACCGGAGGTCGAACCGACCCCCGGCGCGCTGCTCGCACCGATGCCCGGCACCGTCACCCGGACGGCCGCCGCACCCGGCGACCACGTCACCGCAGGCCAGCCGCTGCTCTGGCTGGAGGCGATGAAGATGGAGCACCGGGTGAGCGCGCCGACCGACGGCGTGCTCACCGAGCTGCGGGTCGCCGCCGGCCAGCAGGTCGAGCCGGGCGCCCTGCTGGCGGTCGTCCGGCCGCACGACTGACACCCGACCCACCGAAACCCACCGCACGGAAGGGACCTTCGCCATGTCCGCACCGCTGCTCAACCCGGTCGAACCCGAGGAACACCAGGCCCTGCGCCGAGCCGTCGGCGACCTCGCCCGGCGCTACGGCCCCGAGTACTTCCGTCGCAAGGCCCGGGCGGGGGAGCCCGTCGACGAGCTCTGGGCGGAGGCGGGGAAGGCGGGCTACCTCGGGGTCAGCCTGCCCGTCGAGTACGGCGGCGGGGGCGCCGGGATCACCGAACTGGCCATCGTGCTGGAGGAGTTCGGCGCGGCCGGTTGCCCGCTGCTGATGATGATCGTCTCGCCCGCGATCTGCGGCACGGTGATCGCGCGCTACGGCACCGAGCAGCAGATGCAGAGCTGGCTGCCCGGCCTCGCCGACGGCAGCCGCCGGATGGCCTTCGGCATCACCGAGCCGGACGCGGGCTCCAACTCGCACCGGCTGACCACCACCGCCCGCCGGGACGGCGGGGACTGGCTGCTGACCGGGCGCAAGGTGTTCATCTCCGGCGTCGACCACGCCGACGCGGTGCTCTTCGTGGCCCGGACCGAGGACGCCCGCACCGGGCGGCTGAAGCCCGCGCTGTTCGTGGTGCCGCGCGAGACGCCGGGCTTCGAGTACCGGGCGATACCGATGGAACTGGTCACCGCCGAGCGGCAGTTCCAGGTCTTCCTGGACGAGGTCCGGCTGCCGGCCGACGCCCTGGTGGGGAGCGAGGACGCCGGCCTGGAGCAGCTGTTCGCCGGGCTCAACCCGGAGCGGGTGATGACCGCCGCCTTCGCCCTCGGTCTGGCCCGCCAGGCGCTCGGCACCGCGACCGACTACGCCAGGACCCGGACCGTCTGGGACGCCCCGATCGGTGCCCACCAGGCGATCGCGCACCCGCTGGCCCAGTGCGCGATCGAGATCGAGCTCGCCCGGCTGATGATGCTCAAGGCCGCCCAGCTCTACGACCAGGGGCACGACGTGGCCGCCGGCGAGGCCGCCAACATGGCCAAGTACGCGGCCGCCGAGGCGGCGTGCCACACGGTCGACCAGGCGGTGCACACCCTGGGCGGCAACGGGCTCACCCAGGAGTACGGGCTGGCCGCGCTGCTCACCGCCACCCGGGTCAGCCGGATCGCCCCGGTCAGCCGGGAGATGATCCTCAACTACGTCGCCCAGCACACCCTGGGGCTGCCCAGGTCCTACTGACGGGAGGTCAGGGTCGGCGCCAGCAGCGGCGCGGCCGCGCCGGGCCGCCGGTCGCGCTGCTGCTGGTCGGCGCGGGCCCGGTGAAGCGGCCTCGGAGCTGCCCTGTTCGATGGGCCCGGCCAAGCCCGCGTCGCGTTCGTCCACCCGCAGGCGTTCAACTCCGCCCGAGGAGTCCGAACGACGTCGGCGCTCTGTCCGCCCCGCCCGTCAGCCGCCACTCTAGGAAGTCCCGCTCCACCCAGCGTCCGCCCAGGAGGCACCTATGGCGTTCCGCAGCGACTACCCCGACATCGAGCCGCTCGACCTGCCGATCCACGACGCGGTGCTCGGCGACCACGCCGGGCACGCGGACACCCCGGCGCTGGTCGACGGTCTCACCGGACAGTCCGTCAGCTACGCCCAGCTGGACGGCGCCAGCCGTCGCTGTGCGGCGGGCCTGGCCGAGGCCGGGGTGCGGAAGGGGGACCGGATCGCGCTGTTCAGTCCGAACACCATCGCCTACCCGGTCGTCTTCTACGGAGCCACCCGGGCGGGCGCCACCGTCACCACGGTCAGCTCGCTCAGCACCGCCGCCGAGCTGGCCGGCCAGCTCCGGGACAGCGGGGCCCGCTGGATCGTCACCATCGCGCTGTTCCTCCCGGTGGCCACCGAGGCCGCCGCCGCGCTGGCGGCGGAGGGCAGCCCGATCGAGGAGATCTTCGTCTGCGACCAGGCCGAGGGCCACCGTTCGCTGGCCGACCTGCTGGCCTCCACCGCACCCGAGCCCACCCCGGAGATCGACCCGGCCACCGACATCGCCGTGCTGCCGTACTCCAGCGGCACCACCGGCCTGCCCAAGGGCGTGATGCTCAGTCACCGCAACGTCAGCAGCAACCTGTTGCAGACCGACTCGGTGCACGCCACCGGGCAGGGCGAACGCATCCTGGCGGTGCTGCCGTTCTTCCACATCTACGGGCTGACCGCCCTGCTGAACCACCCGCTGCGGTCCGGCTCCACCGTGGTGGTGCTGCCGCGGTTCGACCTGGAGCAGTTCCTGCGCACCATCCAGGACCAGCGGATCGAAGGCGTGTTCGTCGCGCCGCCGATCGTGCTGGCGCTGGCCAAGCACCCGTTGGTGGAGCAGTACGACCTCTCCTCGGTCCGGTACGTGCTGAGCGCCGCCGCCCCGCTGGACGCCGACCTGGCGGCGGCCGCCGCCCGCCGGCTCGGGCTGGAGCGGATCCACCAGGGCTACGGGATGACCGAACTCTCGCCCGTCACCCACGTGGTGCCGCTGGACGACCCGAACCCGCCGGCCGGGACGGTCGGCCGGCTGGTGGCCTCCACCGAGCTGCGGGTCACCGCGCTGGACGGCTCGGGCGACGAACTCGGGGCCGGCGAGCGGGGCGAACTCCTGATCCGGGGGCCGCAGGTGATGCAGGGGTACTTCGGCCGCAAGGGCGAGACCGACGCGATGATCGACCCGGACGGCTGGCTGCACACCGGCGACGTCGGGGTGGTGGACGAGCGGGGGTACCTGTTCGTGGTGGACCGGGTGAAGGAGCTGATCAAGTACAAGGGCTACCAGGTCGCGCCCGCCGAACTGGAGGCGCTGCTGCTCACCCACCCCGAGGTGGCCGACGCCGCCGTCATCGGGGTGACCGGGGCGGACGGCGAGGAACGCCCGAAGGCGTTCGTGGTCCGCACCCCGGGCAGCGGGCTGACGGAGCAACAGGTCGGCGACTTCGTGGCCGGGCAGGTGGCACCGTACAAGAAGGTCAGGGCGGTCGAGTTCATCGACCAGGTGCCCAAGTCGGCAGCCGGGAAGATCCTCCGCCGCCAGTTGCGCGACCGCACCTGAGCCGCACCTGAACCGCACGCGGGCCCGCCGGTCTGGCAGGATCGGCGGGACCGCGGCCGGCCGTACGGATGGTAGGGACCGCCGGCGCAGTCCGACCGCAGGCAACGGAGGAACGCCGGGATGTCGACCCAAGCCGCTCGTACCCCGCAGCAGGACCGCAGCCGGGCCACCCGGCGCCGGCTGCTGGAGGCCGCCGTGGAGTGCCTGGCCGAGTTGGGCTGGAACGGCAGCACGGTCGCCGTGGTGGCCGAGCGGGCCGGGGTCACCCGCGGCGCCGCCCAGCACCACTTCCCGACCCGGGAGGACCTCTTCACCGCCGCCGTCGAGTACGTCACCGACGAGCGGCTGGCCGCCGTCCGGGCCGACACCGGGACGCTGCCGCCGCCCGGGGAGGCGCGCACCGAGGCGGTGGTCGAGCTGATCGTCCGGCTCTACACCGGGCCGCTGTTCCGGGCCGCGCTGCACCTGTGGGTGGCCGCCGCCACCGAGCAGGCGCTGCGGGAGCGGATCGTCGCGCTGGAGAACCACCTCGGCCGGGAGGCCCACCGGGCGGCGGTCGAGTTCCTCGGCGCCGACGAGTCGCACCCGGGTGCCAGGGAGACCGTTCAGGCCACCCTGGACCTCGCCAGGGGGCTGGGACTGGCCAATCTGCTCACCGACGACGGCCCGCGCCGGGCCGGAGTGGTACGTCAGTGGGCCAGAACTCTGGACGCCGTGCTGATCACCTGAAAAGCTCAGCCGTCCCGACGGTGTACCCCACCTGACGGACCAGCAGTAGCCGCACTCTCCACCGCCGTGCAGTCTGGTGGAAGCCGATTCGCCCCGGCCCCGCCGGGGAAGGTATCTGACAGGTGATCCCCTGATCATGCAAGGCAGCGAGCGCAACGTCCCGGACGGCACCGGCCCAGTGGCGGGTGCCGCTCCGCCGCGTCCGGAGGGGCACGGGTCGGAGGGCCACCGGCTGGTGCCGCTGGCGACCGCCCTGGTGGAGGGCGACGGCCGGATCCTGCACTGGAGCGAGGACGCCGAGGCGCTCACCGGGTACCCGGCGGGCGAGGCGGTCGGCAAGTACGCGGCCAGGCTGCTGGTGCCGGAGGAGTCCCGCGGCCGGGCCTTCGAGCTGTTCGAGCGGATCATGGCGGGCAAGGGCTGGTCCGGGGTGTTCCCGATCCGGCACCGGGACGGGCGGCTGGTGGAGCTGGAGTTCCACACCTACCCCGTGGTCGGCCCCGGCGGCGTCCGGCTGCTGCTGGCCACCGCCTCCGACCTCGGATCGCTGCGCCAGGTCGAGGGCGACCTCGCGGTGCTGGACGGGATCTTCACCCAGTCGCCGATCGGGATGGCGGTCTACGACACCGAGCTGCGCTACGTCCGGCTGAACGACGCGCTGGCCCGGATCAACGGCCTGACCGTGGCCGAGCACCTCGGACGGCGGATCAGCACCATCCTGCCGGGCATCAACAGCTCGGAGATCGAGGCGGTGATGCGCCAGGTGCTGGCCACCGGCCAGCCCGTGGTGGACGCCCGCTCGCACGGCCGGACCCCCGGTGACCCGCGCCGGGAGCGGGCCTGGTCGGCCTCGTACTTCCGGCTGGAGGACTCCACCGGCCGGGTGCTCGGGGTGAGTTCCTCGATCATCGACGTGACCGAGCGCTTCCAGGCCGAGGCCCGGGCCTCCCGGGCCCAGGAGCGGCTGGCCCTGCTGGCCGAGGCCACCGCCAGGATCGGCACCACGCTGGACCTCCAGCGCACCGCCGAGGAGCTGGTCGAGGCGGTGATCCCCAGATTCGCCGACTTCGCCACGGTGGACCTGCTGGAGCCGGTGCTGCGCGGTGAGGAACCGTCATACCTGCAGCCGGATCGGGGTGTCATGCTGCGCGCGGTGGCGGTCGGCGAGGCGTACGAGTCGGGGATGACCATCGCGGCGGACGCGGTCGGGGCCACCTCGGAGTACGACTCCAAGCGGGTCTACACCGAGTGCCTGCGCAGCGGGCGCCCGCTGCTGCGGCCGCACGTGGACGAGCAGGTGCTGGCGGCCCTGGTGAACGAGCAGTCCCGGGTCGCGCCCGGCGTCCGGGCGGGGGTGCACTCGTATCTGATGGTGCCGATCCTGGCCCGGGGGATGGTGCTCGGCGGCTCGGAGTTCGTCCGGATGCGCAACCCGGAGCCGTTCACGGCGGCCGACGTGGCGCTGGCCGAGGAGCTGGTGGCCAGGACGGCGATCGCGCTCGACAACGCCCGGCTCTACCGGCGGGAGCGGGAGACCGCGCTGACCCTGCAGCGCAGCCTGCTGCCGCAGGAGATCCACCGCACCATCGGCCTGGAGATCGCCTACCGGTACCTGCCGAGCAGCGTGGTGAGCGAGGTCGGCGGGGACTGGTTCGACGTGGTGCCGCTGTCCTGCGGACGGGTCGCGCTGGTGGTCGGCGACGTGATGGGCCACGGCATCCGGGCCGCCGCGACGATGGGTCAACTGCGCACCGTGGCCCGGACCCTGGCCACCCTGGACATGCCGCCGGACCAGGTGCTGACCCGGCTGGACGAGACCGCGACGGGCATCGGCGAGGGCCAGTTCGCCACCTGCATCTGCGCGGTCTACGACCCGATGGACGGCACCTGCACGATCGCCTCGGCCGGCCACCTGCCGCCGGTCCGGGTCGACCCCGACGGCACCTCGCGGGCGCTGGTGCTGCCGCCCGGCGTCCCGCTCGGGGTGGGCGGAGTGAGCTTCGAGAGCACCGAGTTCACCCTGCGCGAGGGCAGCCTGCTGGCGCTCTACACCGACGGCCTGGTGGAGCGCCGGGGCGAGGACATCGACCACGGCATCGGCGTGCTGGCGCAGACCCTGGCCGGGCACGGCCGGACGCTGGAGGAGAGCTGCGACGCGGTGCTCGCCGCCCTGGTCCGGGACGGCACCGAGGACGACATCGCCATGATCATGGCCCGCGCCCTGCCGATCCCCGCCGACCGGATCGCCACCCTGGAGCTGGACGGCGAGGGACCGGCCCCCAGCCGGGCCCGCCGCTTCACCCGTCGCACCCTGGAGGAGTGGGGCCTGACCGCCCTCTCCGAATTCGCCGAGCTGCTGGTCAGCGAACTGGTCACGAACGCCCTGCTGCACGCCGACGCCCCGCGCCGGCTGCGGCTGTTCCGGGACCGTACCCTCACCGTCGAGGTGGCCGACTCCGGCACCCAGGCGCCCCGGCTGCGGGCCTCCGCCGAGGAGGACGAGGGCGGCCGGGGCATGCACCTGGTGAGCGAACTCGCCCACCGCTGGGGCACCCGGCAGACCAAGGACGGCAAGGTGGTCTGGGCCGAGATGGAGCTCGACTACCGGTACCGCTGAGCGCCGTCCGCCCGGATATACCGGTTGCCCGGCGGCGACCGCAGCGGATGGAATGGCCTGATGGTTACTCAGATCCGCCCGCCGCGGCGCGAAGAGACGGACGCCTACTACCGGCTGCTGCCGTACGTGAACGGGCTCCCGCAGTGGGAGCCGGCCGAGGCCGCGTGGCACGGGGGACCGGAGCCGTGGCCACCGCAGCCTTCCCCGGCGACCGCCGAGCAGATCGGGGAGTGGGCGGCGGCCGCGGCCGGGGACGCGTCGTTCCACCCGATCGCGGCCTTCGCCGACGGGGTGTGCGTCGGGGCCTCGGCCGCCCTCTCGTTCGCGGTGACGGTCCCCGGTGGGGGGACGGTCCGGATCGCCGGCGTCACCTCCACGGCGGTGGCCGCCACCCATCGTCGGCAGGGCCGGCTGCGCGGGATGATGCAGGCGATGTTCGACGCGGCGCTGGAGCGGGGGGAGCCGGTGGCGATGCTCAGCGCGAGCGAGGGCGGCATCTACGGCCGGTACGGGTTCTCGCCCGCGACCCACCGGGTCCGCTGGGAGCTGGCTCGGCACGAGGCGGCGCTCCTCCCGGCCGCGCCCGACCCGGGATCGCTGGAGCTCGTCGACGCCGCGCGGGCCCGGCAGTTCTGGCCGGAGCTGCACGCCGAGGTGCGGGCCCACCGGGTCGGTGAGCTCACCCCGCCGCCGGGGCACTGGGACGGGCTGTCCGACGAGGCGGACGGTACGGACGGACCGCTGCGGTACCTGGTGCACCGGGACGAGCACGGAGAGCCGGACGGTCTGGCGAACTTCCGGCTGCCGTGGTCCCCGACCGCGGCCGGCGCGGGGACGCTGGTCGTCGAGGCGCTGGAGGCGACCCGCCCGGCGGCCTACCGCGCCCTGTGGGCGCTGCTGGTGGACTTCGACCTCACCAGGACGGTGGTGGCGCCCGGCCGCCCGCGTGACGAACCACTGCGGTGGATGCTCGCCAACCCCCGGGCGATGCGCGTCACCCGCCAGTCGGACAACCTGTGGGCCCGGCTCCTCGACGTCCCGCTCGCCCTGACCCAGCGTTCGTACGACACGGCGGGCACGCTCGCGTTCACCGTCGACGGCGACCGGATGTGCCCGGCGAACAACGGGACCTGGCTGCTCCGGGCGGACGGTGCCGAGGTGACCTGTGTCCCCACCGAGCGGGCGGCGGACCTCACCGTCACGGTGCAGGCGCTGGGTTCGCTCTACTTCGGCGGGGCGTCGGCGCACGACCTGGCGTACGCGGGCCACCTCGTGCCGCACACCGAGGGCGCGGTCGGGCAGCTGGCCCGGATGTTCCGGACCGACCCCGAACCGCACAACTCCTTCGGCTTCTAGGGCAGACGGGCCCTGGGGTGCGGCGGGGCCGACGAAGGGTCAGTGGACCAGTTCGGACGGCTGCTCCGCCGACCGGTCGTCACCCGCCCGGCGGCGGAGCAGGTGCCAGGAGAAGGCGGCGGAGGCGAGGAGCAGGGCCGCCGCGATGAAGGCGGCGATGTTCATGCCGTGGACGAAGGCGGTGCGGCTCGCGGTGAGCAGCTGGTCGCCGAGCTCGGCGGGGAGGGTGCCGGCGGCCTCGACCGCGTTGCCGAGGGACTCGTCGGCCCGGGCGGCCAGGGCCGGGTCGACGCCGGCCGGGGCGACCAGGGTGGCGGCGTAGATCGCGGTGACCACGGAGCCGACCAGGGCGATGCCGAGGGCGGTGCCGAGCTCGTAGGCGGTCTCCGAGACGGCCGAGGCGGCGCCGGCCTTGTCGGCGGGGGCGGCGGTCAGGACCAGGTCGGCGGAGAGGGTGTAGACGATGCCCTCGGCGGTGCCGACGGCCAGGAACGAGCAGCCGAGCACCAGGTAGCCGGTGTCCTGCTGGACCCAGCCGAGCACCGCGATGCCCAGGCCCATCACCAGCAGCCCGCCGACCAGGGTGGCCCGGGCGCCGGTGCGGCGGGCCAGCTGGGCGGTGAGCAGGCCGCCGACCACCGCGCCGACGAAGGCGGGGAGTTCGGCCAGACCGGCCGTCAACGGGGAGTACCCGCGCACCAGTTGGAGGTATTGCGACATGAAGAAGATCACGCCGGACAGACCGATCAGCGAGGTGAGCGAGCCGAGCACGGCCGCCGTGAAGCGCGCGTCGGTGAACAGCCGGACGTCCAGCAGCGGGGTGGGCAGCCGGAGTTGGCGACGGACGAAGACGGCCAGCGCGGTGGCGCCGAGCGCGAAGGTGACCGGCACCGGCCAGTGGCCGAGCCCGCCCGCGGCGGCCTCCTTGATCGCGTACACCACGCCGATCACGCCGGACATCGAGAGCAGCACGCTGAGCACGTCCCAGCGGCCCGGGTCCGGGTCCTTGGACTCGGGCAGCAGCCAGGCGCCGAGCACCAGCAGCAGCGCCAGGATCGGCAGGTTGAGCAGGAAGACCGAGCCCCACCAGAAGTGCTCCAGCAGGATGCCGCCGACCACCGGGCCGAGCGCGGCGCCGGCGGTGGCGCCGGCGCCCCAGATGCCGATCGCGGTGGCCCGCTCCCGGGCGTCCGGGAAGAGGCTGCGGATCAGCGAGAGGGTGGAGGGCATGATGGTGGCGCCCGCGACCCCGAGCAGCGCCCGGGCCAGGATCAGCCAGCCGGCGCTCGGCGCGTACGCGGCCAGCAGGGAGGCGGCGCCGAAGGCGCTGGAGCCGATCAGCAGCAGCTTCTTGCGGCCGATCCGGTCGCTGAGCGCGCCCATGCTGACCAGCAGGCCGGCCAGCACGAAGGAGTAGCTGTCGCCGATCCAGAGCAGCTGGGTGCCGCTGGGGTGGAGGGTCTCGCTGATCGAGGGCAGGGCGAGCGAGAGGACGGTCGCGTCGAGCGCGACCAGGGTCACCGCCAGCACCAGGACGGCGAGGCCGACCCAGCGCTGCCGGGAGGCGGGTCGGTCGAGGGTGGTGCTCATGACTGGTCAGGGCTCCTGAGGGCGCCGCCGAGGAAGAGCTCGGCGAGCGAGTAGGCACTGTCACGGGGGGCGAGGCGGCCGTCCTGGACGGCCCAGCCGACGCCGGCCACCAGGTCGAAGAACGCCTCGCTGAGCCAGCCGGCCGAGAGTTCGATCCGGAACACTCCCTGCTGCTGGCCACGGAGGAAGAGGGCGCGGACCCGCTCGTCCTGGATCTCCCAGAGCTCGTTGATCTCCGGGTCGTCGAAGAGCTGGTTCTCACCGGCCAGGAAGGCGCAGAGCGCCGCGTCCGGCACCACGGCGTCGACCAGGCGGCGCAGCGCGGCCTGGGCGTCGCCGTCGTCTATCGCGGCGGTGTCCAGCGCGGTGGCGAACTTGCGCAGGCCCAGCGCGCCCACCTCGCGGATCAGCGCCTCCCGCCCGGGAAATATCCGGTGCAGGGTGGCCCGGCTGATCCCGGCGGCGCGGGCGATCTCGTCCAGGTGGGCGGTGGGTCGGCGGGAGAGCACGCCGACGGCGGCTTCGAGAACGGAGTCACGGTCGGTGGCCATGAGTCGAGTGTAGATCAGATGAGACGTCGATGTCTCATCTGAATCGGAAATGCCTCAGTCGGAGCCAGGCCCGGTCCGGTCGGGCGGCGGTCCGCCGTGGTTTGGCCGGGCGGCGAAGGGTGAGACGGAGGGCGCGCGGCGCCGGGCCGTGCGGAGAGGGGAACCGTCCGTGGTGCTGTGGAGCATCCTGCGCCTGCTGGTGCTGGCCGCCGCCTCGGCGCTGGCCGCCTTCGTGGTGGTCCGGGTGGCCGAGTGGACGGTCCGCCGACTGACGGCGCGACGTCCCTGGAACGGGGCGTCGCCGCTGGTGCGCGGCTGCCGCAGACCGTTCCTGTGTGCGGCGACCGCCGGTCTGATGCTGGCCGGCGAGGCGTCGGCGGGGCTGCCCGCCACGCTCCGCGACGCCGTGCGGCACGGGCTCGTCCTGCTCTGCGTCGCCGCCTGCGCCTGGCTGGCCGCCCGGCTGGTCGCGCTGCTGATCGACACCGGCGTACGGCTGTCGGTCCGCCGCCAGGACGCCGGCCGGATCCGCCGGGCGCGCACCCAGGCGGGCATGCTGCGCCGGGTCTGCCAGGCGGTGATCGCGGTGGTGGCGTTCGCCGCGATGCTGATGACCTTCCCGGCCGTCCGGACCCTGGGTGCCAGCCTGCTGGCCTCCGCCGGGCTGATCGGCGTGGTGGCCGGGGTGGCCGCGCAGAGCACGCTGGGCAACCTGGTCGCGGGGATCCAGATGTCCTTCGGCGACATGGTGCGGATCGGTGACGAGGTGGTGGTGGCCGGCGAGTGGGGGACGGTCGAGGAGATCACCCTCACCTACGTGGTGGTGGCCACCTGGGACCAGCGACGGATCGTCATGCCGGTCTCGTACTTCGCCGGCCGGCCGTTCGAGAACTGGTCCCGCAACGACGCCCGGATCACCGGGACCGCCGTGCTGCACCTGGACCACCGCACGCCGATGGACGACCTCCGGGTGGAGTTCGACGCCCTGCTGGCCAAGTCCGAGCTCTGGGACGGCGAGGGCAGTGCGTTGCAGGTGGTCGACACCACGCCCTCCACCATCGTGGTCCGTGCCCTGATGACCGCCCGGAACGCGGGCGACGCCTTCGACCTCCGTTGCCACGTCCGCGAGCGGCTGGTGGGCTACCTGCGCGAGCACCATCCGCAGGCGCTGCCCCGGCTGACCGTGGCCGACGCCGGGCGGCGGCCCGAGGGGCCGCCGCCGGGGTGAACGGCGGTCCCACCAGGGGCTCCGGACGCCCGGTCAGACGCCGACGGCGGGTGCGGCGTCGGTGACGCCGTGCTGCTCCTCCTCGGGGCGGCCCCGCCTGGGCAGCAGGAAGGTGACGGCGAGGAAGACCGTCAGCAGGCCCGCCTGGACGAGCAGGGCGTGCCGGAAGCCGGCGGTGAAGTCGCCGGTCTCCGCCGAGGCGAAGAAGACCGAGCCGAAGACGGCGACGCCGATCGAGCCGCCGATCGACTGCACGGCCGACAGCACCCCGGAGGCCGAGCCGATCTCCCGGTCGTCCACGGCGGCCAGCACGAAGCTGAACAGGGCGGCGATCACCAGGCCCGCCCCGACCCCGCAGACGGCGATGCCGGGGGTGACGTCCCAGACCGAGAACGAGGACGGGTCGAGCCCGTCGAGTTCGAGCCAGAGCAGGGCCGCGCCGGCCAGTTGGACCAGCGGGCCGATCTGCAGCACCCGGCGCCCGATCCGGTCGGCCAGGAACGCACCGCTGACGGCACCGCCGATCGCGGTCCCGACGGCGAGCGGCAGGTTGCCGAGCCCGGCCTGACCGGCCGTGAACTGACGGCCGATCTGCAGATAGAGCGTGAGCACGAGTTGGGTGCCGACCAGCCCGCTGAAGAACAGCGCGATGCCGCCGAGCCCGACGGTGAACGCGGGCTTGCGCAGCAGAGCGGGCGTCACCAGCGGCTCGCGCCCGGCGGCGGCCGTCCGGCGCTGCCGGCCGGCGAACAGGGCGAAGCCGAGCAGGGCGCCGGCCATCGACAGCCAGGTCCAGAGCGGCCAGCCGTCCTGCTGACCCTGGTTCAGCGGCAGCACCAGCAGGGCGCAGGAGGCCGCGACCAGTGCGGCGCCGGTCAGGTCGACCCGTACCGTGCGGTCACCCGGCTTCCGGGGCACCACCTTCGCGGCGACGAGCAGGGCGGCGAGGCCGATCGGCAGGTTGACCAGGAAGACCGAGCGCCAGCCCAGGCCGAAGAGGTCGGCCTCGATCAGCCCGCCGCCGAGCACCGGCCCGACGATCCCGCCCAGCCCGAGGACGGGCCCGAAGATCCCGAACACCTTGGTCAGCTCGGGGCCGGAGAAGTTCTCCCGCAGCAGGCCGAGGCCCTGCGGGAGCAGCATCGCCCCGGCGGTGCCCTGGAGCAGCCGGAAGACGATCAGCGAGCCGATCTCCGGGGCCAGCGCGCACAGCAGGGAGGTGGCGGTGAAGGCGGCCAGGCCGAGCAGGAACATCCGGCGACGGCCGTAGCGGTCGCCGAGGCGCCCGCCGAGCACCAGCCCGGCGCCGAGCGTGAGGGCGTAGCCGCCGATCACCCACTGCAGGCCGACCGGGCCGACCGAGAGGGACTCCTCCAGGGCCGGGCCGGCCACGTTGACGATCGAGGCGTCGAGGAGGTCCATGACCTCGGCGACCAGCATCACGACCAGGATCAGCCAACGCCAGCGGTAGGGCTCGGTGGTGACGGGTGGGCTGTGCATCGAGATGCCTCCATGGTGAAGTAATTCCACGATGAAGATAGAATTGGCGCCGGTAGGTTGTCAAAGACGAGTCGCGGACGCGGGTCGCCGGGCGGAGCGGAAGGGGCATGCTCGATGGCGGAAGAGGATCTCGCGGCGCAGCGCGAGCGGCTGATGCAGGGGCTGCGGAGCTACGGCGGCCACTACGCGGAGCTCAGCCGCCGGTTCGCCGCCCGGCTGGGCCTGCACTCCACCGACGCGGTCGCCGTGCTGGAGATCGCGGCGGCCGAGGAGCGCGGCACCCCGCTGTCACCGGCCCGCCTCAGCGAGCGCATCGCGCTCTCCTCGGGCGCCACCACCGCACTGCTGAACCGCCTGGAGGCGGGCGGCCACGTGGTCCGCAGCCGCGAGGACTCCGACCGACGCATCGTCACACTGCGCGCCGGCGGACGGATCCAGGAGCAGGCCGACGAGTTCTTCGGCCCGCCGGCCGGCCGGCTGGACGCGGTGATGGCCCACTACCCGCCGGAACTGCTGGCGCGGTTCGAGGACTTCGTGGCGGACCTGAACGCCACCCTGGACGGCTACCTGACCGGCCCGGCCGGGTGACCGGGGCCGGACGGCGAGGAGCCCGGGGACACCTCGACGGTGGGCCCGGGCTCCGGCCGTGCGGTCAGGTCTGGTTGTCGGTCAGCTCTGGTTGTAGAAGCCCGTCTCGTCGAGCGGGCGGTCGATCACCATCACCTCGACGTCGGCCGGGGTGAGCAGGAAGACCCGGCGGGCGATCCGCTCGATCCCGCCCTGGGTGCCGAAGACCAGGCCGGAGGCGAAATCCACCATCCGCTTGGCCTCGGCGTCGGTCATCTCGGTCAGGTCCATCACCACCGGGACGGCTGCGCGGATGTGCTCGCCGACGGTGCGGGCCGCCTCGAAGCCGGTCGGCTTCAGGGAGACGATCTTCGCCGGGGCGGGGACGGCCACGGCCGACTCCTGGGTGGCCCACGAATCCTCGTAGACCGCGGCGGGGTAGTTACCGGAGGGCATCAGCCACCCGTTGTGGTGCTCGTCGCGAAGTGCTCCCATTGCCGCGCCTCCCTTTCTCGTCCCGTACGCGTCCCCCCGGTGACCACGCCAGCTGACGCGTCATCCATCCGTCGGAACTGTCCGAGTATCGCACTGATCACCGCTTCGGTGCCCGTTCGTGACCGCCGGGTGGGGCGTGGCTCGCGGGACAACCCGGATTTTCCGGGCATCTCCTGCGACGCCGCAGCTCGCCGGACGGTTCCGCGCGTAGACCATATCGGTGTGCGTCAGACCACAGTTGACTGTTCGTCAACAGTCCTGTAACGGATTGGCCGGATTCGCGCACCCGTCGTGTCGGGCGAGCGAGCCGGGCGCGCTGCTCATGGACAGCATCCTGGCGGATCGCACCGACAGTTCCCAGTGAATTCGACGGTGCGTCAGCGGCCGGACGGGGGAACGGTGGAGAGCTCCGGGGCGCGGTCGGCGGCCGGTTCGGGGGCCGGGCGGCGGGAGCGGCGGTACGCGCGCCAGCCGGCCACCACGGTGTACAGGCACATCAGCACGATCAGCGCGGCCGAGATCAGGAAGGCCGGCGACCCCGGGTGGCCGGCGCTGGCCCCGGCGATCACGTACGCGGCCGTGCCGGGCGCCACCCCCAGTGCGGTGGCGAGGGTGTACGGCAGCACCCGGACGCCGGAGAAGGCGGCGCCGTAGTTCGCCGCCTGGAACGGCACCCCCGGGATCACCCGGACCAGCAGCATGCTGCGGAAGCCGTGCTCGCTGAGCCGCCGGTCCAGCGCCGTGGCGATCTTCCCGCGCAGCAGCGGCCGGACCGCGTCCCGGCCGAGCGCCCGCCCGAGCCAGAACCCGAGCAGTGCCCCGAGCGTGGTCGCCGCGACGGCCACCGGCACGCCCTGAGCGGTGCCGAGCACCATGCCCGCCGCGCCGTTCAGCGCGGGCTTGGGCACGAAGGCGAGCGTGGCCACGGCGTATACCAGCAGGAAGACCGGGATCGGGACGCCGTCCCGGAGCAGTTCGGTCGGGCTCCAGAGCAGCAGTGATCCGGCCGCCGCCGCGAGCACCGCGAGCAGCGCCCCCAGACGGAACCACGGGGACCGGAGCACGCGCGACACGACAGGCACCGGGTGAGTCTACGGTCCGGGCGGGCGGCGGCTCACACCGCGTCGAGGAAGGGGAGCAGGGCGGCGGTCAGTTCACCGGGAGCGTCGAGCGCGATCAGGTGGGCCGCGCCGGGGAACTCGACCAGGCGGGCGCCGGGGATCTCGGCGGCGTACCGGCGGGCGATGGTCCGGAAGTCCGCCACGTCCAGCAGGCCGATCCCGACCAGGGTGGGGGCGGTGAGGGTGGTGAGGTCGACGCCCGGGACGCCCCGCGAGTGCCCGCCGACGGTGTCCTGGTGCACCAGCGAGGCCCGGAGCGGGCCGCGGACCTGCTCGGCCAGGCCCGGAGCGACCTCGGCCCAGCCGCGGTCCGGGCCGCGCAGCCACATGTCGAGGTTGACCGCGACGGCGGCGTCCAGGTCACCCGCCGTCAGGGCGGCGGTCTCGGCCTCGTCGTACGCGACCATCTCCGCCGACCAGTCGAAGCCGCCGATCGCCGGGGCGAGCAGGGTCAGCGACCTGACCCGCTCCGGGTGCGCGTGCGCGAAGGCCGTCGAGATCCGGCCGCCCCAGGAGGCCCCGACCAGGTCGACCCGCCGGTGGCCGAGGTGGTCGAGCAGCCGGCACAGGTCCTCGGTCTCGCTGAACGGACCGGACGGGGGAGCGGACTCCCCGAAGCCGCGCAGGTCGTACCGGATGACGGTGTGCCGCTCGGCGAGCGCGGGCACGATCGGGTCCCAGAGCCGGTGGTCGGTGACGCCGGCGTGCACCAAGAGGACGGGGGTGCCCGCTCCGGTGACGGTGTACGAGAGGTGGCCGAGGTCGTCGGCAAGAGTGATCATCTGCGGATGATCGCATCGCTCCCGGTGCAGCGCCAGATGTTTTCGCAGGTCAGGCGCCCACGGTGCCGTCGATGCCCTCGCGGAGGAAGTCCGCGTGCCCGTTGTGGCGGCCGTACTCCAGCAGCACGTGCACCAGCACCATCCGGAGCGAGACCTCCTCCTCCCACCTCGGCTGGTACCCGGCCAGGTCCAGCGACTCGGCGGCCTGCTCGATCCGGCGGGAGTTCGCCACCTCGGCCTCCCAGGCGCCGAAGGCCTCCTCCCGGGTGGAGCCGCTCGCGTCGTACGCGGCCTGGAAGTCGATCTTCTCGGACCAGACCATCGGGGCGTCGTGGTCCTCGAACACCCGGCGGAACCAGGCGCGTTCCACCTCGGCCAGGTGCCGGACCAGGCCGAGCAGCGAGAGGGTCGAGGGCGGGCTCGACTGCTGCCGCAGCTCCTCGTCGGTGAGACCCGCGCACTTCATCGCCAGGGTGGCCCGCTGGTACTCGAGGAAGGCCCGCAGCATCTCGCGCTCGCTGCCGAAGTTCGGGGGGCCGATCCGGGTGTCGTCGGTCACTGGTGCTCCTCGTCCGTCCTGGTGGGTGGGGCGGGAGCCAGTATTGACGGTCGGCCGTCAGGCCGGGGACCCGGCCCCCGGTTGGTCGTGCGGGTCGGACCCCGGACGGGCCGGGTGCGTTGGGGTCGGGTGACGGGGCGTCAGGCCGGCTCCGAGCAGTGGCACCTACCTCTCCGCCCACCTACGAGCCGCACCACCCGTGCGTGGCCCGCCGGATCAGTTCCCGGTCCGGGGTGCGCTCCGGAGCTGCTTGAGCAGGGTGATGTCCGCCGCGTGGCGGGCGCCCTCGACGCGGGCCGGGTCGTGCCGGCCGTCGGGGGTCTCGATGATCAGCGGGACGCCCTCGGTGGCCGGGTGGGCGAGCAGCTCGGCGAAGGCGGGAGCGCCGATGTGGCCGGAGCCGATGTTGGCGTGGCGGTCCTTGCGGGCGCCGGCCACGTCCATCGAGTCGTTGGCGTGGATCAGGCGGAGGCGTCCGGGGCCGACGGCGGCGAGCAGGGTGTCGAGGAGTTCGGTGACGCCGTCCGGGGCGGCCAGGTCGTGCCCGGCGGCGAAGGCGTGGCAGGTGTCCAGGCAGACGCCGACCCGGGGGTGGTGGTCGAGCGCCTCGACGTACGCGGCCAGGTCCTCCATCCGGGAGCAGAGCGAGCTGCCCTGCCCGGCGGTGGGCTCCAGCAGCAGCCAGGGCGCGTCCTCGCCGAGCGCGTCCAGCTGGTCCAGCAACGGCCGGACGTCCGCGCGGACCTGTGCCATCGCCTCGGCGTAGCGGGAGCCGCCGTCGGCGGACCGGCCGACGGCGGAGCCGGTGTGCACCACCACGCCGAGCGCGCCGATCTCGTGCCCGCGCGCCAGGGAGTGCCAGAGCGATTCGGCGGAGCGCTCGCGGGTGGCGGGGGAGTCGGAGCCGAAGTTGATCAGATAGGGTGCGTGCACGTACGCCGGGATGCCGGAGGTCGCGCACGCCTCCCGGAACTCCGCGTCCCGGGAGGGTGTCCCGGCGGGGGTGGCCCAGCCGCGCGGGTTGGCGACGAAGACCTGGACGGCCTCCGCGCCGACCCGCTCCGCGTAGGCCAGGCCGGTGCCGACCAGCCCGCGACCGGCCACCGGCACATGGGCGCCGACGGGGTTGCGGGTGGCGGGAACGGGCGGCTGAGCTGCGGTGTTCATGGCCACGAGGGTAGCGGGGGAACCGTCGTGGCCGTCCGGCGGAGGCCGGCCGGGGAGGCCGGACCTGCCGGGTCAGACCTGCTGGCCGGCGGCCCAGCTCGCGAACGCGGCCCAGGCGCCGACCGGGAACTCCAGGTGCGGGCCGGTCGGGTTCTTGGAGTCACGGACCGGCACGACGCCGTGCGCGGCGGCGAGGTTCAGGGCCGGCTGGACGCAGTTGCCTCCGGAGGCCCCGCTGTAGCTGGACGACTGCCAGTCAGCCCGGTTCAGCTCGGTGCTCGTCAGCATGGTGTTGGTGCTCCTTCGCTACCTTTTCAACGAGGTTCAGCGACGCTTCCGGTGACAGGGCGTCAGCCCGTGCCAGGTCATAGGAGAGCCTCAACTCTCTTACCGTGTCCGGGTGTTCGATCAGCACACCGGCGTGCGGCGCCTCGACGTACCCCGTGTCGGGGATCCCGTCCGCAAAGGACATTAGCGTCATGGACCCCTCCAGCAACGCGTGGGCACCCCGGGAGGTCTCCAGCACCTGGATCACAACCATCCGCGACCGGACGAGATCAACAAGGTGCCCCAACTGATCAGCCATCGTGCCGAATCCGCCCACCGGGCGACGAATGGCATTTTCCGCCAGAAGCCACCACAACAAGGGACGTGTTGGACCACGGAGCAGCTCCTGGCGGCCGAGTCGGGCGGCCACCTTCTCCTCGATGGTCTCCGGCGGGGCCAGCGGCAGCCCGGCCTCGAAGACCGCCCGCATGTACCCCTCGGTCTGCCCGAGGCCGGGGATCAGCTCGCCGCCGTACTCCAGCATCTGGCAGGCCCGGGGCTCCAGTTCGGCGTACGACTTGAAGAAGCCGGGGAACTGGCCGCGGGTGATGTGCGGCCAGAGCTTGGAGAAGATCCCGCCGGTCTCCAGCGCCCCGTCCAGCCGCTCGGCGAACTCCCGGGTCGGGGTGCGGCGGCCGGTCTCTATCTGGCCGACCAGTGATCCGGTGTAGCCGAGCACCTCGCCCAGGTTCTCCTGGCTGAGCCGGGCCCGGGAGCGGTGTTCGCGCAGCTCGCAGCCGAAGAGGGCGAGCATGGACTCGGACGGGTCGAGTTCGCGTGGGTTGGGCATCTGTCCGTGGTTCCCCCGGGTCGGCTGGCCCGGCCGGTGAGGGCGGCCGGGTCTGTCGGCTGGACTGTTGGACCGTCAACTCTGTTCGCGGTCGCTCTCCGTGTCGATCCTGTTACCAAGCTAGTCGATCGGGATCACGGTCGGCGGGGCAACGAGGCAAAGCGCGACAGCGGAGGACGGCGATGAGCGAGTTGGCGGAACGGATCGAGGAGCGGGCCCGGCCCGGCCGGACGGCGGGCGAGCGGCGGGGATTCGACCGGGCCGAGTACGTCTCCGGCTCGGCGCTCTCCTTCGGCGAGTGCGGCTGCCCGATGCCGGACTGCCCGATCCGGGCCGGTGACGGCGAACGGCTGCGGCTGGACCGGGGGATGCGGTAGCCGGGAGCGGTGCCGGGCGGGGAGTCCGGTGCCGGAAACACAGAGGGCGTGGGGCCGAGGCCCCGCGCCCGTGCACTGCGCCGTGTTCACGCTCCGCTGGTCGCGGGCTCCTCGCTCGGTGCGGAGGTGGAGGTGGAGGCGGAGGTGGAGGTGGTCTGCCGGAGGGCGCCCGCGCTGAGGACCAGGGCGGCGGTCAGGGCGGTGACCACGGTGAAGGAGCCGGTCAGTGAGGTGGTCTGGGCGATCAGGCCGATCACGGCGGGGGCGATCAGGCCCGAGGTATAGGTGATGGTGGCGACGCCCGCGATCGAGCGGCTGGGGTTGCTGCCGGTGCGTCCGGCTGCCGCGAAGGCGAGCGGGACGACCACGGCGATGCCGATGCCGATCAGCGCGAAGCCGGGGATGGCCAGGTGGGGCGAGTCGGCGAGGACCACCAGCAGCCCGCCCAGGGTGGCGACCCCGCCGCTGACCCGGACGGCGCGGACCGGGCCGAGCCGACGGACCACCAGGTCGCCCGCCAGCCGGGCCGCGGTCATGGTGGCGGCGAAGGCGGTGAAGCTGGCCGCCGCGACGGTCGGCGAGGCGCCGGTGACGTCCCGCAGGTAGACGCCGCCCCAGTCCATGCTGGCCCCCTCGGCGAAGACCGCGCAGAAGCCGACCAGGCCGATCGCCAGCGCCGAGCGCGGCGGCAGGGCGAAGCGCGGCGGCGCATCCTCGTCCTCGGCCGGCCGGATGTCGATCAGCCCGCCGCAGACCGACCAGCCGAGCACCGTGAGGACCGCCGCCGTGGCGGCCAACTGGGCGCGGGCGTCCAGCTGTTGATGGGCCGCCAGCACGCCGAAGCCGGAGGCGATCAACCCGCCCGCGCTCCACATGCCGTGCAGGCCCGACATGATCGAGCGGCCGAGTCGCTGCTCGACCTCCACGCCCTGGGCGTTCATCGCCACGTCGGCCATGCCGGCGGCGGCCCCGTAGGCGAGCAGGCTGAGCCAGAGCACGGCGAGGTTCGGGGCGAGCGCGGGCAGGGCGAGCGCCAGGCACCAGAGCGTCAGCAGCCCCCGGACGGCCGCCCGCTCGCCGTAGCGGTGGACCACCCGCCCGGCCAGCGGCATCGCCAGCGAGGCGCCGATCGCCGGGGCGACCAGGGCCAGGCCGAGCTGACCCGCGCTCAGGTCCAGGTGGTCCTGGATCCACGGGATCCGGGTGACGAAGCTGCCGGTGACCGACCCGTGCACGGCGAAGACCAGGGCGATCCGCACCCTGGCCCGGCGGGCCTGCTGGTCACTGTCCATGACGTGGATTCCCCTTCCGGCGGACTGCCGGACAAACTATCAGGCAGGTACCCTGATAGATAGCTCTGGAAGGATGCTGCTCCATGACCATCGCGCGCACGGCCACACCGAGCACCGCCCGCGCCATCAACGATCGCCTGGCGCTGGAACTGCTGCTCGCCCACGGCCCGCTCACCGCACCCGAACTGCGGAACCTGACCGGCCTGTCCCGCCCCACCGTGGCGGACCTGCTGGAACGCCTCCAGCGCGGCGGCCTGGTGGCCGTGGTCGGCGAGAGCGGCGAGCAGCGCCGTGGTCCGAACGCCCGGCTGTACGCCCTGGTGGCCGACCGGGCACACCTGGGCGCCATCGACGTCCGCTCCACCGGGGTCTCGCTGGTGATCGCCGACCTGACCGGCCGGACGCTGGCCACCGCCGAGATCCCGGCCGGCCCCGAGCACGGCGATGACCTGGCGGAGCGGACGGTGCGGACACTGCTGAGCACCGCCGAGCAGGTCGGGGTCCGGCACCTGCACACCGTCGCGGTGGGTGCCCCCGGGGTGGTCGACCCGGCCACCGGCGTCCTGAACAACTCCGGCCGGCTGCCGCGCTGGCACGCCGAACTGCTGGCGGCGCTGCGGGCCCAGCCGGAGACCGAGGTGATCCTGGAGAACGAGGTCAACCTGGCGGGCATCGCGGAGCACCGGATCGGCGCCGCGCAGGGCCGGGAGGACTTCGTGCTGCTCTGGCTCGGCCACGGCGTCGGCGCCTCGGTGGTGCTGAACGGGCGGCTGCGCCGGGGGGCGTCCGGCGGGACCGGGGAGATCGGCTTCCTGCCGGTGCCCGGCACCGGCACGCTGCCCAACGCGATCGGCTGCGACGGCGGCTTCCACTCGCTGGTGGCCAGCGCGGCGGTCTGCGAGCTGGCCCGGGCGCACGGACTGACCGTCGCCGACGGCGGCCCGGTCGAGCAGGCCGAGGAGGTGCTGCGGTCGGCGCTGGCCACCGGCGCGACCGCCTTCCTGGCGGAACTGGCCGACCGGATCGCGATCGGGGTGGCCGCCGTCTGCGTGGTGATCGACCCGGGCTGCGTGGTGCTCGGCGGCGAGATCGGCCGGGCCGGCGGTGCCGCGCTGGCCGCGCTGGTGGAGCGCCGGCTGGCCGAGCTGTCGCCGTTCCTGACCGAGGTGCGGGCCGGGTCGGCCGGCGGCGGTGCGGTGCTCGCGGGCGCGGTGCTGACGGCGGGCGACGCCGTCCGGCGGGACCTGTTCGGCGAGCCGTAGGGCCTGTGGTCGAACTCCGGTCGTCGCCCGGAGGGCGGCCCTGCGGCGTCCGGTGCGTGCTCTCGGCGTGCCGGGCGGGAGCCCGCGTACTGGGTCGTCCTCGGGCTTTCGTCCGGTGCGGTGCGAGTGCGTGCCAGGCGTCGTGGGGCAGGCGGGAGCCTGACGACAGGCCCTAGGACGGCGCCGGGCTTGACGGCCGGTCAGCTGCTGGGCGGCCGGAGGGCGGGCATGCCGAGCGCCACGGCGGCCACCAGGCCGGCGATCAGGACCACGGTGACCAGCACCCCGCCGCAGACCGCCCTGACCGAGCGGCGCTCCCGCCGGGGCGGGGCGACGTTGCTCTGGTACCGCTCCGCCTCGGCGATGAACGAGAACGGGACGGGCTCGGGTGCCATGGGGCTGCTCCTCCTGGGGTCGGTACCGGTCGGCGCCGGTCGGTTCGGGCCGTGGCCCGACCTATCGCAGCATGCCCGATTCGTTCAGTTTAATGCCGAAAAATGGCTGACCGGCCGTTAGCTGGCCGACCCCCCGATACGGCAGGATGGCCGCGACAGCAGCAGCGCACAGTCCCAGCACAGGAGCAGCTCATGGGCCAGGCGGACCGGCCGGTCAATCCGTACCGAATCGGCGAGGCCGCCGCGATGCTGGGCGTCAGCGCGGACACGGTGCGGCGCTGGGTGGACGCCGGCCGGCTGGTCGCCGAGCGGGACGAGCACGGGCACCGGATCGTCGCCGGGGCCGAGCTGGCCGCCTTCGCGCGCGAGCTGGCCAAGCCGGAGAACGCCGAGGCGGAGGGGCGTCCCTCGTCGGCCAGGAACCGCTTCCCCGGCATCGTCACCAACGTGGTGCTCGGCGACGTCGCCGCCCAGGTGGAGATCCAGGCCGGCCCGTTCCGGGTGGTCTCGCTGATCAGCCGGGAGTCGGCCGAGGAGCTGAACCTGGTGCCGGGCGCCGCGGCCACCGCGGTGATCAAGTCCACCAACGTCGTGGTCGAGCGGAGCTGACGGAGCGCCATGCCGAAGCACGTGCTCGCGGTCGCCCACCGGGGCGACCCGTACCGCCACCGGGAGAACACCCTGGCCTCGGTCGAGTCCGCGCTCGCCGCCGGGGCCGACGCCGTCGAGGTGGACGTCCAGCTCACCCGGGACGGCGTCCCGGTGCTGCTGCACGACCTGACGCTGCAGCGGCTCTGGGACGACCCGCGCCCGGTCGGCCGGGTCACCCTGGCCGAGCTGGAGCAGGTCGGCCGGCCGGGGCTGCGGGTGCCGACCCTGGCCGAGGCGGTCAAGGCGGTGGCCGAACGGTCGGGTGCCCGGCTGCTGGTGGACCTGGACGAGCCGGGGCCGGCGGCCGCCGCGCACGCCGTGGTGGCCGGGCTGGGTGCCGAGCGGCTGGTCGGCTACTGCGGCCCGGTCGGCGCGATGCTCGCGGTCCGGGCGCTCGACCCGGCGGCCGAGCTGTCGCTCACCTGGAAGCTGCCGAGGATGCCCGTCCCGGCCCTGCTGGCCGACCTCGGGCCGCGCTACCTCAACCCGCCGTTCGGCCTGGTGGACGCGGAGTACGTGGCCGAGGCCGCGGCGGCCGGACTGGCCGTCAGCGCCTGGACGGCGGACCGGCGCCGCACCATGACCCGGCTGCTGCGGGCCGGGGTGGCCTCGGTGACCAGCAACCGGGTCGCCCTGCTGCGCCGGGTGCTGGACGGCCGGGCGTAGCCGCGTCGAAACGGACATTTCATCAGATCCTGTGCTGAGATGAGCTGATCATCAGCAGCGCCAGGACGGAGACGGCATGTCAGCGGAGCCCGGGCAGGCGGCGCAACCGACGGAGGCCCGTCCCGAGGACCGCCGCCCGGGGCACCTGATGCTCCCCCCGGTGGTCCGGGCCACCGCCGCCTGGTCGCTCGCGGTGATCCTGTTCATCGCGGTGGCGACCCTGGTGGTGTACGCCTTCGTCGCGCTGCGCGCCGCCACCATCCCGATGATCCTCTCGCTGCTGGCCACCGCGCTGCTCTATCCCGTGATGCCCTGGCTGGTCCGGCACGGCGTCAAGCGGGGCCCGGCGGCCGGGCTGACCTGCGTGGTACTGGTGCTGGTGGTCTGCGGGGTGCTGGGCATCCTGACCAACTCGCTGGTGCACAGCGCCCCGCAGATCGCGGCGGCGCTGCGCGACGCGGGCGACCAGCTGGCCGACTGGCTCGGCCCGGTCGGCGAGAAGCTCCAGTTCGCGCTCTCCCAGTCGGCTGGCAGCGGCAGTTCGCTGGCCGGCTCGGTGGCCAGCGGGGTGCTCTCCGGGCTCGGCCTCGCCACCCAGGCGATCACCGGCGCGGTGCTGTCGCTCGCCCTGGTGTTCTTCTTCCTCCGGGACGGCCACCGCAGCCCCGACCTGGTCCGCTCGATCGTGCCGGGCCCGAAGGCCGAGACGGTGATCGCCTGTGGGCAGCAGGCGTTCAAGGCGACGGCCGGCTTCATGCGCGGCACCACGCTGATCGCCCTGATCGACGCCACCTTCATCACCATCGGCCTGCTGATCCTCGGGGTGCCGGGGGCGCCCGGTCTGGGCGCGCTGGTCTTCATGGGTGCCTACATCCCGTTCATCGGCGCCTTCCTCTCCGGCACCGTCGCGGTGCTGGTCGCGCTGGCCGACGGCGGACTGGCCACCGCGCTCTGGGCGCTGGGCGTGGTGCTGGCGGTGCAGATGATCGAGGGCAACATCCTGCAGCCGGTGATCCAGAGCCGGACGGTGGAGCTGCACCCGGCCACCATCATGTTCGCGGTGGTCGCGGGCTCCGGGGTGGCGGGCATCATCGGCGCCCTGCTGGCCGTGCCGGTCAGCGCGGCGGCGCTGGGCATCGTGTCGGTCCTCCGGGGCACCGACGGCCACCCGCGCCGGGTAGGGGCCGAGCGGTAGGGGTTCCCAGCAGGGCCTGACCGCAGCCGAGTTGGGGTTGGTGACGAGTTATCAGGTCAGTTGTCCCGGACTGTTGACTCGGAGTCCAACAGCCGGGATTCTCGTCACACCGTGCACGCGGAACCCGACTGAGTGGTGATCATGACTAGACACGCGCACAGCAGGCACAGACTCCTGGCGGTCCTCTCGCTGCTCCTCGCCTTGGTTGCGATGGCGCTGGTCCCGGTCCCCGGGGCGGCGGCCCAGTCCGACTGGTGGACCCCGACCGCACGTCCGGCCCCCGACTCCGGGATCAACGTCACCGGCGCGCCCTTCCAGGGCACGGACGCCAACGGACAGGTCCGGGGATTCGTCGACGCGCACGACCACCTGATGTCCAACGAGGCGTTCGGCGGCCGGCTGATCTGCGGCAAGCCGTTCTCCCAACTCGGCGTCGCCGACGCGCTGAAGGACTGTCCGGAGCACTACCCGGACGGCTCGCTGGCGGTCTTCGACATGATCACCAAGGGCGGTGACGGCCGGCACGACCCGGTCGGTTGGCCGACCTTCAAGGACTGGCCCGCACACGACTCGATGACCCACCAGCAGAACTACTACGCCTGGGTCGAGCGGGCCTGGCGCGGCGGCGAGCGGGTGCTGGTCAACGACCTGGTCACCAACGGCGTGATCTGCTCGGTGTACTTCTTCAAGGACCGCAGCTGCGACGAGATGACCTCGATCCGGCTGCAGGCGCAGAAGACGTACGAGATGCAGGCGTACATCGACACCATGTACGGCGGCCCGGGCAAGGGCTGGTTCCGGATCGTCACCGACACCGCGCAGGCCCGACAGGTGGTCCAGCAGGGCAAGTTGGCGGTGGTGCTGGGGGTCGAGACCTCCGAGCCGTTCGGCTGCAAGCAGATCCTGGACGTCGCCCAGTGCAGCAAGGCGGACATCGACCGGGGCCTGGACGAGCTGTACGGGCTCGGGGTGCGCAGCATGTTCCTCTGCCACAAGCTGGACAACGCGCTGTGCGGGGTCCGGTTCGACGAGGGCGCGCTCGGCACCGCGATCAACGTCGGGCAGTTCCTGTCCACCGGCACCTTCTGGCAGACCGAGAAGTGCGCCGGCCCGCAGCACGACAACCCGATCGGCCTGGCGCCGGCGCCGGTCGCCCAGCAGGAGCTGCCGGCCGGGGTGGCCGTCCCCTCCTACGCGGCCGACGCGCAGTGCAACACCCGTGGCCTGACCGAGCTGGGTGAGTACGCGGTGCGCGGCATGATGAAACGCAAGATGATGCTGGAACTCGACCACATGAGCGTCAAGGCGGCCGGGCAGGCGTTCGACCTGATGGAGTCCCAGTCCTACCCGGGTGCGCTCTCCTCGCACAGCTGGATGGACCTGGACTGGATCGAGCGGGTCTACAAGCTCGGCGGCTTCGTCGCCCAGTACATGAACGGCGCCGAGGCGTTCAGTGCGGAGGCCAAGCGGACCGACGCGCTGCGGGACAAGTACAACGTCGGCTACGGCTACGGCACCGACATGAACGGGGTCGGCGGCTGGCCGGGCCCGCGCGGAGCCGACACGGCCAACCCGGTGCGGTACCCGTTCCGGAGCGTCGACGGCGGCTCGGTGATCGACCGTCAGACGGCGGGGCAGCGCACCTGGGACATCAACACCGACGGTGCCGCGCACTACGGCCTGGTGCCGGACTGGATCGAGGACATCCGGCTGGTCGGCGGCCAGGGCGTGGTGGACGACCTGTTCAAGGGCGCCGAGTCCTACCTGCGCACCTGGGGCGCCGCCGAGCAGCACCGGGCCGGGGTGAACCTGGCCGCCGGCTCGACCGCCTCGGCCAGCTCCGCCGAGTGGAACCCGTTCACCAGCTTCGCGCCCGGCCGGGCCGTGGACGGTGACGCGGGCAGCCGCTGGGCCAGCGACTGGAGCGACGACCAGTGGCTGCAGATCGACCTCGGCTCCGAACACCTGGTCAAGCGGGTCACGCTGGCCTGGGAGCGGGCGTACGGGAAGGCGTACCGGATCGAGGTCTCCACCGACGGCACCACCTGGCGGTCCGTCTGGTCCACCACGACCGGTGACGGCGGCCTGGACACCGCGCAGTTCGCCGGGGTTCCGGCCCGTCAGATCAGGGTGCACGGGGTGCAGCGCGGTACGCAGTGGGGCTACTCGCTGCACGAGGTGGGCGTGTACAGCACCTGACGGCCGGGGTAGCGTGCGGCCGGACCGGATCACCCCGGTCCGGCCGCACGTCGTTCGGTCCGGAACGGGGCCGGGGGTACGGACTGCGGGGTACAGGGCACAGGGCACGGAGCACGGAGCACGGAGGGAGCACTACCGATGGCACGGATGCCGTCCGCCGACCGGCGTCGGCAGCTCACCGAGGCCGCGATCCGGGCGATGACCCGGGACGGCGTGGCCCGGACCACGACCCGTTCGATCGCCGCCGAGGCGGGTCTGTCACTGAGCGTCTTCCACTACTGCTTCGACTCCAAGCAGGCGCTGCTGGAGTCCGTCATCACCACCATCACCGAGCACTCGGTCACCATGGTGCGGGACGCGATCCGGCCCCGGGCCACCCTGCGGGAGACCGTCCGGGCCGGCTTCCGGGCCTACTGGGAGCACGTGGTGGCCAATCCGGCCGAGCACATGCTGACCTACGAACTGACCCAGTACGCCCTGCGCCAGCCCGGGTTCGAGCACCTGGCCCGGCGGCAGTACGAGCTGTACACCGAGACCTACCGGGAGCTGATCGAGGAGCTGTGCCGCCGGACCGGCGCCGAACTCCTGGCCCCGGTCGGGGTGTTGGCGAGCTACCTGGCGGCGATGACGGACGGGCTGACGGTCAACCACCTGGTGCTCGGCGACGCAGGTGCGGCGGTGCAGGTGCTCGACCTGGTCACCGATCACGTCGCCGGGCTGGTCCGGGCGCCGGGTCAGCCGACGGTGGCGGGGGAGGGGAAGTAGGCGCCGATCCAGCGGTCGAGCTCGGCGAAGACCTGGGCGCGGGCGCTCTCGCCGGAGAGCACCAGGTCGTGCATGCCGCCGTCGATCCGGACGGTGGTGACGTGCCGGCCCAGGCGGGGCGCGAGCGCGGCGATGTCGTCCGCGCGCAGCACCGCGTCGGTGTGCAGCAGCGCCGGGTCCCACTTGCCGGTGACGGTGGAGGCGGTGGAGGCCATCATCAGCACCGGGCAGTCCACCGCCAGGCCCTGCCGGACCTGGCGGTGGCCGCGCTGGATCGCGGCCAGCCAGCCGGCGTACAGCGGGAAGCCCTCGGCGGGCTTGAGCGCCAGGTCGAAGTCCCAGCTGCCCCGGTGGTCGCGGTGCAGGCTGTGCACGTAGTGCGGGTTGAGCGGTGCGGGCAGCTTGCGCAGCGCGGCGAACCGGCCGAGCGCCTCGACGGCCGGTGCACCGAGGGTGCGCAGCGCGGGGGCGGTGGGCATGGCCAGGAACGGGCTGTTCAGGAAGAGCCCGTCGACCAGCTGCCGGCCGGCCCGTCGGGAGGCCCACAGGGCGCCGATCAGTCCGCCGGTGGAGTGGCCGTTGAGCAGCAGCCGGGTGTGGCCGTCTTGCTCCCGGATGATCCGGACCGCGGCGTCGAGCTCCTCGTCGTAGGCGGCCAGGTCGCGGACGAAGTTCGGCGACTGGTGGTCCCGCAGCGAGCGGCCGTACTTGCGCAGGTCCAGTGCGTAGAAGGAGAAGCCGGCCGCGACGAAGTGGTCGGCCAGGTTGGTCTGGAAGAAGTAGTCGGTGTAGCCGTGCAGGTACAGCACCGCCCGCTGGGACCCCGGGACCAGCCGCCGGACCAGGGTCGCACTGACCGGCCCCTCCTCGTCGGGCGTCAGCGGCAGCTCGGCCGCCTCGTACGGCGCCCCCAGGATGTCTTCTCGGAACTCCACTGCCGCACCCAACCTCTGCTCCGGCCTGCCGTGGCAGGACCACCGATCCGCGACCACCGACTCTACCGGCCGGTAGCCCGGCACGGCCCGAGCCGACGCTCCGCTTATGCTGCGGCCATGCCCACAGACACCCCGACCGGAGGAACCGCGACGAGCCCCGAGGACCGGCTGCCGGTCGAGCGGACGGTCGGGCTCGGTACGGCGAAGCTGATGCCCGATCTGGACTGCGACGGCGGCTGGCTGCTGACCCTGGACGGCACCCCGCAGTCGTACGTCGACCTCGACGATCCGACCCACCTCGAGTTCGAGTACACCCGGCGGATCGCCCACCTGCTGGACGCGACGGCCCCCGCCGGGCAGCCGCTGGACGTACTGCACCTGGGCGGCGGGGCGCTCACCGTGCCGCGCTACCTGGCCGCCACCCGCCCCGGTTCCGGGCAGCGGGTGGTCGAGGTGGACGGCCCGCTGGTGGAGCTGATCGCCGATCAACTGCCGTGGCCGGACGGCATCACGGTGCAGGTCGGCGACGCCCGCGAGGCGCTGGCCGCCGTCGCCCCGGGTTCGGTGGACGCGGTGGTCGCCGACGTCTTCCACGGCTCCCGGACCCCCGCCCGGCTGACCTCGGTGGAGTTCGTCGGCTTGGTGGCCGCCGCGCTGCGCCCCGGCGGCTGCTACGCCGCCAACCTGGCGGACGGCCCGCCGCTGGCCTTCGCCAAGGCCCAGGCCGCCACCGTCCGGGCGGTCTTCCCTTACGTCTGCCTGGCCGCCGAACCCTCGGTGCTGCGCGGCCGCCGCTACGGCAACGTGCTGCTGATCGGCTCCGACCGGCCGCTCCCGGAAGCGGAACTGACCCGCAGCCTGGCCGGTGACGTCTTCCCGGCCCGGCTCTGCGCCGAGGCCGAACTCACCCGCCTGGTCGGCCGCACCGCCCTGGTGACCGACGCGACCGCCACCGACTCGCCGCCACCGCCGGAGGGCGCGTTCAGCGTGGGGTAAGGGGTAGGGCGGTACTGTCGCTGCCGGGCGATCAGCTTCCACGAACCGACCCCAGGAGCGCCGTTCATGAGGATCCACCTGTCCAGCGTCTTCGTCGACGACCAGGAGAAGGCGCTGCGGTTCTACACCGACGTGCTGGGCTTCGTGAAGAAGCACGACGTCCCGCTGGGCGGCGCGGACCGCTGGCTCACCGTCGTCTCGCCGGAGGCACCGGATGGCACCGAACTGCTGCTGGAGCCCGCCGGCCACCGGGCCGTGGGCCCCTACCGGACGGCACTGGTCGAGGACGGCATCCCGGCCACCTCCTTCGCCGTGGACGATGTGCCGGCCGAGTTCGAGCGGCTGCGGGCGCTCGGCGTGCGCTTCACCCAGGAGCCCACGGAGATGGGCCCGGTCACCACGGCCGTCCTGGACGACACCTGCGGCAACCTGATCCAGCTGGTGCAGCGGGCGTAGCCGCCGTTACTCTCAGGGCCGGTCGGGCCAGGGGCGCGCCGGTAGCGGCGCGACGGGATCGCCAGGTCGGGCGACGGCCCAGCGTTGACCTTCGAGCTCGATGAAGGGCGTGTCGGTCTCGTCGTCCCGGAGCGGAGCGAGCCGGGCCGCGACGGCCTCGCCGGACCTGGGGACGGGAAGACCGAGCGCCTGGGCGGACCAGCCCTGTTGCCAGGTGAGGGCGGCGATACCTTCCCTGGCGAGCATGGCCCGGGCATCCCGGAGCCGCTTCATCGGGTCGCCCTGCATCGCTACGGTGGCCACTGCGGTGGAGCTGACCCGGACGCGCTGTGCCCGTCGGAACAGCTCGTTCACCCGCTGCTGGGCGCTGCGGTGCGACATGATCGCCGTGATGTCCTCCCGGGGTAGGGCCAGGAGCGTGTTGCGCGGCAGTGGCGCCTTGCGGAACAGCCACCGGATGGCCTCCCGGCCGACGCGGGAGACGCCTCGCTTCCCGTCCTTGTTCCCCCCCCGGGTCAGCAGGTGGTCCTCGGCCAGCAACAGTCCTGCGCTCCACTCCGAGCGGGCATCGTCGAGAGTGACGAGGAGGCAGATGTGACCGACGGATTCGGCCGGGATCATCCAGTTGCCGGTCAGGCTGAACTTCAGGTCGACCTCGTGGTCGGCGATCGAGAGGTCCATCTGTTTGCCGGGCTCGAGACCCAGGGCCGAGGAGAGGACGGTCTCGACCTTGGTGCGGAGGTGGGTCTTTTCGGTCTTGTGCAGTTGCCCGATGTCGTAGCGGCCGGTGCGCTGACCGTCGAGCATCTCGTCCACTGCCGTCCGTAGTGCCCCGGCGAACCGCTCACCGGTCGGATCGAGCGTCCGCAGATGGGCCGCCACGGCGTCGATCCCCCCGGCATCGGCTGGGGAGAGCAGAGGCGAGGGGTGCGACACGACGGGATCCGCCGGGGGGCGGGACGGGGCAGGAAGGAAGGACTGCAGGGGAGCGGCGAGCCCGACCGCGGAACGCCCGAGCACCCCGAGAAGGAACGCCATGGTCTGTCGGCTCTCGTCACCACGGAGGCGTTCCTGCGCCAGCTCGTCCTGGAGCTCGGCAATGCGGCGCCGGGCCTGCGCCAGCTCGTCCGGCTGCGGCTGCTCCGGGACTGCGTCGGCGCGTCGGCGGGCTTCCTGGGCGGACGAGTTCAGGGCCGCTTCCCGAAGCCGTCGGACCTCGGTGGTTCTGGCCCGGCGCTGCTCCGGCTGCGCGCAGATCTGCACCACGGCCTCGATGAGGTTGGTGTCGTTGCTGATGCCTTCTCCCCTAAGGCGTCGGGAGATTGTGTTGTAGCCGGGTGGGTCCACACCCTTGAAGTGGCTGCTGGTGAGTGCGCGACTGAGTCCCTTGAGGCCGATCCCGCTCTCGTCGATGAGCCCGCGCAGCACCCGCAGGAGTTCAGTGGTGTCGGCGTCGAGGTCGGACGGCAGCGGAGTCCAGGGCCGTCCGCGCCGCGAGGTCTGGGTCACGATCTCGACTCTCATTTAATCGATGAAGTCACCATTTGATTGAATGACTCAATGTATCAAATGGCTCGGAGGGCACTTCCTGAGCCAGGCTGGGTGGGACGTCGCCGAGCCCGCACACCTGGAGAGTTGATGCACCTCCGTCCTCGGACCGATCCACCCGCCGTCCGATTCGCCGTGGCCGTGGCGAGAGTGATGGGTCATCGCTCGGCCGGGTGACGGTGAGCCGTTCGGTTGCTCCACAGCAGGCGTTGCCGATGTACTCGGCTGGTGGAGAATCAGCCGAGAGCGGAGGAGGTACGCCCATGAGTACGGCAGCTCACGTCCCCGGGGACTACAGCGTCAGCGACCCGGAGCGGGCGCTGAAGTACGCGATCCAGCACGTCGCGGGGGACCGCGCCGAGATCATCGAAGGAGTCATCACACCCATGTCGCCGTCATGGGCGCACGAGAGCGCGTCGGACCTGGTGCGTCGTCAGCTCTCGCCGAGGCTGCAGGAGCTGAACCTGGTGGTCGGGTCGGGGAACCTCGACCTGCCCGGCTCCGAGAACTGGTACATCCCGGATCTGGCGGTGGTACCGGCGGAGCTCGCGAAGACCGAGGGGGCGCTGCTGCCGGACCAGACCCTGCTGGTGGTGGAGGTGACCTCGCCGTCGAACGGGGAGACGGACCGGACGGTCAAACGGCGCAGGTACGGGCAGTACGGCGCCCCGGTGTACCTGCTGGTGGATCGTCAGCAGCGCGAGTGCACGCTGTTCACCGAGCCCGGGCGGCTGGGCTACGAGAGCGTGGACGGGCCGCACCCGTTCGGCACGCCGATGCGGCTGCCCGCGCCGTTCGAGCTGGAGATCGACACCGCCGGGCTGTGACCTCTGCGGCTCAGCCGTCCTGGCGGCGAGCCAGCAGGTAGCCGCGGCGGGTGTCCGCCTCCTGGGGGTAGGGGGTGCGCTCCAGGCGGGCCTCGACGGTGAAGCCGGTGGTGGTGAGCAGGTCCTCGACGGTGGTGAGGTCGAGGAAGTGGAAGTCGACCTCGACCTGGTGGCCCCACCATTCGGTGAGGTGGCGGACCTCGGTGCCGAGGTGGAAGGCGAGCAGGAGCAGGCCGCCGGGGCGGAGGGTGCGGCGGATCTCGGTGAAGGCCGGGTGGAGTTCGGCGGGCGTTAGGTGGATCACCGAGTAGAGGGCCACCGCCGCGCCGAACTCGCCGTCCGCCGCCGGGAGACGGAGCAGGTCGCCCTCGCGGAAGTCCAGGTCCGGGTGGTCGCGGCGGGCCAGCGCCACCATCGCGGGGGAGAGGTCGACGCCGACCGGGCGGGCGCCCCGGGCGGCCAGCCAGCCGCTGACGTGGCCGGGCCCGCAGCCGAGGTCGGCGATCGGGGTGCCGGGTTCGGTCTGCTCCAGCAGGGCGGTGAGCAGGGCCCGGTCGAGCGGTTTGTGGGTGAGTTCGTCGCCGATCCGGCTCCGGTACTCCTCGGCCACCGTGTCGTAGCTGTGCCGGACCGGGCCGTGCTGCGGGAAGTCTGCCATCGGTCCAGGATGGCAAACGCCCGCTGCGCCTCGGCGCCCGGGACCCGACGCGGTGTCAGAATGCGGTGGGGGTCGGCTCGGCGAAGGGACCTGCTGTGGAAGAGCTCTCCGCGATTCCCGAAACAGCGCTGTGGACGCTGTACCACCGGGCGGTGGAGGCCCGGCGGCCCGGGACCCCGTACCCCGATCCGAAGGCGGTCGAGCTGGTCGAGGCGTTGGACTACCCGTTCGTCGAGCGGTTCGGCAGCGGGCAGGGCTTCGGCAGCCGGCTCCAGGGCGCCCGTTGCGGACTGTTCGACCAGGAGGTGGCCGACTTCCTGCTGCGCTGCCCGCGCGGCACGGTGGTCTGTCTCGGCGACGGCCTGGAGACCCAGTACTGGCGGGTGGACAACGGCCGGGCGCAGTGGCTGACCGTCGACCTGCCGGAGGCCGTCGCCCTGCGCGAACGGCTGCTCCCGCCCGGCCCCCGGCAGCGGTTGCTGGCCTGCTCGGCGACCAATCCGGCCTGGCCGGCGGAGGTGGACCCGGCGCTCGGCGTACTGATCGTCGCGCAGGGCCTGCTGATGTACCTTCAGCCCGCCGAGGTGCGCGAGCTGTTCACCCGCTGCGCCGACCGCTTCCCGGGCGGGACGCTGCTGTTCGACGTCGTCCCGCGCTGGTTCTCCGGCATGACCAGGTCCGGCCGGGCCGCCCGGCGCGGGTACCAGGTGCCCCCGATGCCGTGGGGCGTCGGCTCGCACGAGCTGCTGCGGGACGCCCGGACGGTGCCGCTGACCGCCCGGTACGGCTGGCTGTTCCGGGTGCTGGCGCTCGACCTGCCCGACCAGCGGGCCCGGATCGTCGGGACGGTCGGCCTGGCGGAGGCGCTGCGCCGACGGTGATCACCACCGGTCCGGCATCAGCTGGGCCTCCTCGACGCCGTCCCAGAACGGGCGGCCGACGACCTCGGCGAGCGCCTGCGCCAGGGCGGGGCTGTAGACGCCCTTGATCCGGGGGTTCTCCAGGAAGTCCCGGCGCATCACGACCGCGATGTAGCGGTTGAACCGGCCCCGGTGCCGCCCCACCACGTACAGCCGCTCGCTCCAGTCCCAGCGCGGCGGCACCAACCAGACCTTGGCGCCCGGGGCGAAGTGCTTCGTCCCACGGCGGACCTCCAGGCCGCCGTGGCCCTGCACGGTCCGCTGGACGATGTTGGCGGTGATGCCGATCCCCAGCAGGGCCGGGTCGGGCTCCGCGGTCGGTTCGTCGGTCATCCGGACATGATGGCCCGGGCGCGGTGGCGGCGGCACCGGATTTTCCGCCAGCGGCAGCGGCTTTCGCCTGACCTCGCGTGTGCGGGGAGGACGTCTCCGGAAGGGGCCGCTGCTCGCCTTCCGCCAGTTGGCCCCCGCATGGGCAGGGAGGGCCCCGTCGCGGTGAAGCACGCCAGCTGACTGCTGGGTGGGGTGGTGGTCAGGCGGGGTAGCGGATCAGGTCCTTGGTGGTCAGGTCGAAGGTGAAGGGTTCCGGGATCGGTACGGTGTCGCCGAACTTCCCGTTCCACTGCCGGTGGTAGACCCCGCCACCCGGCTCGGAATACAGGGTCACCGTCCCCTCACGGGGGTCGATCAGCAGGTACACCGGGATGTCCATCATGGGGTAGTCGCGGACTTTGCCCACCAGGTCGTTCTCGGGGTTCGACGGCGAGACGATCTCCACCGCGATCGCCGCCAGCTCCGCCGGGACGTCGTTGCCACCCAGCTCGATCACGGAGACCGGAATGTACGTCAGGTCCGGATTACGGAGCTTGCCAACATTCGGTGAGGCCAGGTCGGTGTTCTCACTCGGCATCAGATGGGCCGGCCGGTGCGCGTCGAACTGCTCCCGCACCACCAGCAGGTTGCGCTGGTGGATCACTGACGGCCCGGCCATCATGATGATCTCGTCGCCCGACACTTCGATCTTCCAACCCGATGGCGGGGTCAGGCTCTGGGCATACGCCAGCAGCTGGGCGTGACGCTCGGAAATCCGGAAATCGGCCATGGCCACATCCTCCCACCGCAGGCCGGCCCCCAGGGTCCCGCTCCCTCGCGAAGTTCAAGCGCCGTACAAGCGCACCTGCCACCTCTGCGGAGGGAGCACTGCCCGGTGCACCGGTTCGAGCACGCCGCGACGGGCGAGCCGGCCCCGGAACCGGGGAGCCGGGCGGGCCGTCCTTCATCTGGAAACACGACGTGCCGGGGGCGGAATCATGGTGGACGTACTGCTGCAGATCCTGGTGTCCTCCGTGCTGACGCCGGGCTTCGGGGCGGCCAAGCGCAAGGTGCGGAAGCTGACCAAGGCGTTCGAGGCGGGGGAGGCGGTGACCTTCGCGGGGTGCGTCTTCGGCATGCGCCCGTACTGCCGCCCCGTGCTCGGCTTCCTGACCGCTTCCCCCACCACGCTGGCCACCTCGCCCACCGAGGCGCCCGGACTGAACAGCCGGCCGATCCCGCTGTCGCAGGTGGAACCCGTCCGTGTGCGCGATCGGGAAGGCACGGACCCGGTCGGCATTCCGAGGGGGTGGAAGGTGACCGAGTGCCGCGACGGCGAGGACACCGTCCTGTTCGCCTGCGCGCCCGAGTATCTGCCGCTGCTCACCGCAGTCCTGGAGTCCGGCCGACAGCTGACCCGCTGATCCGCTGACCGGCGGGAACGGCAGTCGATCGGTCAGGTCAGCGAGCCGAGTTCGTGGGTGTAGAGCCGGGAGGTGGACCGGGGGTAGAAGTGCCGGAACACCAGCGGCAGGACCAGGTCGTCGACCCGGCGTCCGACCGGGCCGGCCTTCTTGGCGTCCCGGTTGGCGGCGGCGGCCTTGAGCATCCGGCCGACCCGGGCCCGGCGGAGCTGCTCGTAGTCGGCGAGCGAGCCGGCCCGGCTCAGGACCCGGGCCGGCACCACCGCGTCCTCCAGGGCCATCGAGGCGCCCTGGCCCGCGCCGACCGGGTGGGCGGCGTCGCCGACCAGGACGGTCCGGCGGCCGTGCCGGGCGGGGACGGCGGGCAGGGTGTGCCTCAGGGTCGGGCGGTGCACCTCGGTGGTGGCCCGGAGCAGGGCGAGCGGGAGTGACTCGTGCCGGTACAGGTCGGCCAGCCGGGCGGGCCAGCTGCGCGAGCACGTGGCGGTCTCCTGGCAGGTGTTCCGCGACCACCTCCCGGTGGTGATCGCGCTGACCCAGTCGACGCTGGCCGAGCCGCCCGGCTCCGGTCGGGCCTGGGCCGCGCTGACCGCCGAGACCGCCGTGCTCCGGGACCACCTGGAGTACATGCGTGAGCAGGGCCACCGGCTGCCGGGCGAGCCGGAGTTGGTGGCCGCCGCGATCGGGGGGATGCTCTCGATGTCCGGCTACGCGCTGCTGACGGCGGGTGAGCTGGGCCCGGGAGCCGGTGACGGGCAGATCGTCGACACCCTGACCACCCTGCTGCACCGGGGTCTGGCCGGCGGCGGGAACTGACCGGGGCTCCCGGGCGTGTTACCGGGCGGGCCGGCCGAGCGGGTTAGGCTGCCCTCGGCCGTCCCGGGTCGCGGAGGCGCTGCGGTGCGTTCGCGACGTTGCCCGGCTCTCCTGTCCTTCCCGACCGACCCTTGCCGACGCTCGCCGACCTCGCGGCGGGAGTGTCCTGCCCCGGAGGTATCCGACCTTGCACATCGACGTATGGCTGGAGAGCGTGCCACCGAACGCGGTGTACGCGCTCGTCGGCGCGATCATCCTGCTGGAGAGCCTGGGCATCCCGCTGCCCGGCGAGATCGCGTTGGTGACGGCCTCGGTGCTGGCCGCCAGCGGCGTGGTCAACCCGTGGCTGGTGGCGGCGTGCGCGATCGCCGGTGCGATCGTCGGCGACTCGATCGGCTACTCGATCGGGCGCAAGGGCGGCAAGCCGCTGTTCGAGAAACTCGGCCGGAAGTTCCCCAAGCACTTCGGCCCCGACCATCTGGCGACCGCCGAGCGGGCGTTCCAGAAGTGGGGCATGTGGGCGGTCTTCTTCGGTCGGTTCATCGCGCTGCTGCGGATCTTCGCCGGGCCGCTGGCGGGCTCGCTGCGGATGCCGTACTGGAAGTTCCTGATCGCCAACGTGCTCGGTGGCGTGATCTGGGCCGGCGGCACCACCTGGCTGATCTACACCGTGGGCAAGGCCGCCGAGCAGTGGCTGAAGAGCTTCTCCTGGGTCGGCCTGATCCTGGCCGCCGTGTTCGGGGCCGGGTCCGCCTGGGTGCTCAAGCGGCGGGCGGCCAAGCACCGGGCCGAGCACCCGGAGACCAGCGGTGGGCAGCCGGTCGAGGGCGCGGCCGGGGCCGAGTCCGAGGCCGTTGTCGAGTCGGGTGCGGTGGGCACCGTGAAGGTCGCGGGCCAGGCCGAGCCCGCGTCCGCCCCGGTGGCCGACTGAGCCCCGGTCAGCTGCGTTGCAGCCGCCGGTGACCCTCGTACGGGTCACCGGCGGTTCGCATTCCAGTACTAAAGTGTGGCTGATCACCGATGTGGCGGACCCGACGGACCCGGAGGATCACAGTGGGCCAGGAACAGTGGACGACGGTCGACGAGTACTTCAGCGCGCAGCTGATCGGCGAGGACGAGGTGCTGTCGGCCGCGCTGGCGGCGGCCGACCGGGCGGGCCTGCCGCAGATCGCGGTGGCGCCGAACCAGGGCAAGCTGCTGCACCTGCTGGCCAGGACGGCCGGGGCGAAGCGGATCCTGGAGATCGGCACGCTCGGCGGGTACAGCACGATCTGGCTCGGGCGGGCGCTGCCGGCGGACGGGCGGCTGATCTCGCTGGAGATCGACCCCCGGCACGCCGAGGTGGCCCGGCAGAACCTCGAACTGGCCGGCCTCGGCAAGCAGGCCGAGGTCAGGCTCGGGCGGGCCGCCGACACGCTGGCGGCGCTCGACGCCGAGGGGGTCGAGCCGTTCGACTTCTACTTCATCGACGCCGACAAGGTGAGCAACCCGGACTACGTGGTCTGGGCGATCGAGCACGCACACCCGGGCACCCTGATCGTGGTGGACAACGTGGTGCGCGGCGGTGCGGTGGCCGATGCGGACAGCACCGACCCGAGCGTGCTGGGCACCCGTCGGCTGCACGACGAACTGGCGGCCTCGGACCGGGTGACGGCGACCTCGGTCCAGACGGTCGGCACCAAGGGGTACGACGGCTTCACCCTGATCCGGGTGGAGCGGTAGAGCAGCGGTAGTGCTTAAGGAGCAGGGAATGCGGATCGGACTGCTGGGCACCGGCCCCTGGGCGCAGCGGGTGCACGCACCGGCGCTGGCCGCCCACCCCGAGGCGGAGTTCGCCGGGGTGTGGGGCCGCAGGCCCGAGGCGGCGGCGGCGCTGGCGGACGAGTTCGGCGTGCCCGCGTTCGCCGACGTCGAGCGGCTGCTCGCCGAGGTGGACGCGGTCTCGATCGCACTGCCCCCGGCGGTGCAGGCAGAGTACGCGGTCCGGGCCGCCGGGGCCGGCAAGCACCTGCTGCTGGACAAGCCGGTGGCGCTGACGGTGGAGCAGGCGCGCGGGGTGGTCGAGGCGACCGAGCGGGCGAAGGTCGCCTCGGTGGTGTTCTTCACCCTGCGGTTCGGTGCGGACCAGGCCGACTGGCTGGCCGAACAGGCCGCCCGGGGCGGCTGGTTCACGGCGCGGGCGGAGTGGTTCGGCTCGGTCTTCGCGGCCGACAGCGGCAGCCCGTACGCGGACTCGCCCTGGCGGCGGGAGAAGGGCGCGCTCTGGGACGTCGGCCCGCACGCGCTCTCGATGCTGCTGCCGGTGCTCGGCGACGCGACGGAGATCACCGCGGTGGCCGGGCCGCTGGACACCGTGCACCTGGTGCTGCGGCACGTCGGCGGCGCCTCCAGCACCCTGACCCTGAGCCTGACCACCCCGGTGGCGGCGGCCGTCGACGGGGTGGTGGTCGAACTGCGCGGCGAGGCGGGCCGGTTGGTGATGCCGGACCGCAACGAGAGCCCGCAGGCCGCCTACGCCCGGGCGGTCTCGGCGCTGCTCGCCTCGGCGGCGGACGGGACGGCGCACCCGTGCGACGCGGCCTTCGGGCTGCGGGTGGTCGAGCTGCTGGCGGAGGCGGAGCGCTCGCTGGGGCGGTGACCCGGTACGTCTGCGGCCCGACCACCCTCTCAGGGTGGTCGGGCCGCAGACGTACCGGGCGGGTGTCGCGTCGTCAGCGCATGAACAGCAGCGGGACGACCAGGACGGCGAGCGGGAGCAGGATCACCGCGCAGGCGCCGCCGAGGCTGACCCAGGCCCGTCGCCAGCCGGAGCCCGAGGCCAGGAAGAAGAAGGCCGTGCAGACCACGGCCAGGAGGGCCAGCAGTCCGGCTGCCAGCACGATAACGCCGAGGGCCATGGAGGGTCGTTCCCTGTCGCGCGGGGGTCAGGTGGAGTACAGGCCGTCGAAGGGGGCCCCGAAGCCGAGCCACTGGGGCAGCAGCTCGTAGTGCTCGCGCCCGTCGTGATCGACCGTGTGGTCGATCAGGCCCCACCGCACCCCGTACGCCTCGACCTCGAACGGGCGGATCCGGATCGGGCCGGGTGCCACGGCGGTCAGGGTGTCCAGCAGCTTCGCCAGTTCGTCGTGGGCCACGTCGACGTCGGTGACCTGGCTGAAGTCGGTAACGAGGTGGTTCCCGTCCGGGTCGAAGCGGTGCAGCAGTGCCATGATGCCGGGGAGGTTCGGTGCTCCGGTGACGTCGCCGAAGAACTGGCCCTCCGCGCAGGTGCCGATCCAGCGGGTGCGGGCGCGCGGCTCGTACGCGACGGGGACCTGGCGGGCGGGGAAATCCAGCTGCTGCCACGTGACCAGGTCCCGCCAGCCCGGCTCGGCTGCCGTCCAGCCCCAGAGGAGCTGCTCGGTCACGGCCCAGCTCTGGTGGCCGACGGCCTCGTAGTGCTCGCTCGACGTCCCGAAACGGTGCTCCACCTGCCACGTGTCCGGACCGTGGGAGTACGCCTGGATGTAGAGCTGCGGATCATGCTGCTGCCCGTCGCGGAGGATGCACAGCCAGGGGTGCTGTTCGGATGTCCGCTCCTGGACGGCCCAGGTCAGCTCGTCGCGCTCCGGTCGGAGCAGCCGGGAGCCGTCGGCGAAGTCGATCACGATCTCATCGGTCCTGTTCACGGCTGCAGGTTAGCGGCCGGTGCGGACAGTGCGCCCTTGGGTGTGGTGGATGGTCAGCCGTGCCGGCTGCGTGGCGTAGGCCGCTACTTCGTCCGGGTGGAGGCGAGCAGGGTGGTGGGCGTGGTTGCCAGTGCACCCGGCAGCTGGAGCGGGACGGGTGCACGGCCGCGTCGGAGTCGGTCGCAGGTGATGTCGCCGTGCGGAGGGGAGGAGTGGTGCGGGGCGCACCGTTGGTGGTGGCCCCCGCACCGTTGTTGACGGGGGGTCAGCCCTTGGCGAGGGCCTGGAGGCGGTCGTAGGCGCCGTTGAAGTAGTTCTGGTCGCCGGGGAGGGGGCCGGAGTCGGCGTACTGCCAGATGGTCTGGTAGGTCCAGCCGGCCGGGAGGGTGCCGACGGCTGAGGCGTAGCGGGCGATCCAGAGGGGGTTGGTGGTGCCGAAGGCGCTGCTGTTGCCGGTGCAGGTGGTCCACCAGTCGGTGGTGGTGTAGAGGACGGGGTAGCGGCCGGTGCGGCTGTGCACGGTGGTGCTGAAGTCGCGGATCCAGCTGACCATGGCGGCCCGACTGAGGCCGTAGCAGGTCGCGCCGTACGGGTTGTACTCGATGTCCAGGGCGGGTGGCAGGGTCTTGCCGTCGGCGGACCAGCCGCCGCCGTGGTTGACGAACCAGGTGGCCTGGGCGGCGCCGGTGGAGGCGTTGGGCAGGGCGAAGTGGTAGGCGCCGCGGATCAGCCCGGCGTTGTAGGAGCCGTTGTACTGCTGGGCGAAGTAGGGATTGGTGTAGCCGGTCCCCTCGGTGGCCTTGACGTAGGCGAAGCGGGCGCCGTTGGCGGCGGCGTTGCTCCAGTTGACGTTCCCCTGCCAGCTGGAGACGTCGGCGCCCTTGGTCTGGGTGACGGCCAGGCTCTGGAGGGGAGTGCCTGATCTCCCCTCGTGGGCCGCGACGGTGGAGCCCGCGAAGTCGAGCTCGGGGTGGAAGCCGGCGGGCGGCCGTCCGGCGTCCGCGTGGGACGGGACGGCGGCGGCGCCCAGCAGCAGCGCGCCGGTGGCGGCGGCCAGGGCCGCCCGGTGGAGGAGACGGAAGGTGGGCACGGGCACTCCTTCGAGTCGGTGTGGAGGAGCAGGCCAGGGGCGAACCTTGCCGGGCACGACCCTAGTCATGCACCGGACATGGTCGCCATGGCGCGTAGAACACATGACGAACGGTCAGTGGATGTGGCCCCACACCATGCCGAAGGGCGGGTGGTGGGCTGTGGCACGATGCGGGCGGGGCCGGTGGTCGGCCCGGGAAGTGAGAAGTGGGCGATGACGTCGGATACCTCCGAGCTGATCTTCCGTCCGGCCGGGCCGGACGATGTGGCCGCGCTGGTGGAGCTGGTGGAGTCGGCGTACCGGGGTGACGCCAGCCGGGTGGGGTGGACCACCGAGGCGGATCTGCTGGACGGGCAGCGCACCGACGCCGAGGGGGTGGCGGCGGCGATCGCGGCGCCGGCGGGCGTGGTGCTGCTGGCCGAGCGGGACGGTGAGCTGCTGGCCTGCTGCCAGTTGGAGCACCGGGGTGAGACGGCGTACTTCGGGATGTTCTCGGTGCGGCCGAACCGGCAGGGCGGTGGACTGGGGCGGGCGGTGCTGACGCGGGCCGAGGCGGTGGCGCGGGAGCGCTGGGGCGTGACCGGGCTGGAGATGACGGTGATCGTGCAGCGCGAGGACCTGATCGCCTGGTACGAGCGGCGGGGCTACCGGCGGACCGGCGAGTTCTCGCCATTCCCGTACGGGGACGAGCGGTTCGGGGTCCCGCGCCGCCCGGATCTGCGGTTCGAAAAGCTGATCAAGGGGATCTGAGCGGACAATCCCCCCTGGCTGACGTGGCGTCAAGAGCCGTATCCGCTGGCCTGATTCATGCACCGTTCACGATTGGTCCAGACCAATGTGGCAGGCTGGCGCGAGCACGGTTCGTTCACATCGAGCCCAGGGGGGCTTCCTTCCGCATGCCCGCACGCCAACTGAACCCGTCCGCGCCCGTCCTGCCCGAGCCACCCGACGACCGGGAGCTCTACTGGTACTTCGGGCCGCAGCGCCGCTGGGTGCTGCTCTGCTCCGCGCTCTCCTACGCCGGGGCCACCGTGACCCTGGGTCTGTTCGCGCTCAGCCGTCCGCTGCTCTGGCCGTTCCTGCTGCTGGTAGTGCTGAACGGGGCCACCTGGCTGCTCGGCATCGGCGACGGCCAGCGCCAGCGCCGGTACTCGCAGGACAGCCACCTGCTGCTGCTCCGCGCTTGGCGGCCCGAACGGGTGCCCTCGGTGGACCTGTTGCTGCCGACCTGCGGTGAGCCGCTCGACGTGCTGGCCAACGCCTACCGGCACGTGGCCGAGCTGCGCTGGCGCGGTGAGCTCACCGTCCGGGTGCTCGACGACGCGGCCAGCCCCGAGGTGCGGGAACTCGCCGAGTCGTACGGCTTCCGCTACCACACCCGCCCCGACCTGGGCCGGTTCAAGAAGGCCGGGAACCTCAACTTCGGTCTGGCGAACGGCGATTCCGACCTGGTCGCGGTGCTGGACGCGGACTTCTGCCCGCGCCCGGACTTCCTGGACCACCTGGTGCCGTACTTCGACGAGCCGGCCACCGGCATCGTGCAGAGCCCGCAGTGCTTCGACACCGATGCCTCGATGGGCTGGCTGGAACGTGGCGCGGGCGCCACCCAGGAGATCTTCTACCGCTGGATCCAGCCCTCCCGGGACGCCCGGGACGGCACCGTCTGCTGCGGCACCAACGCGCTCTACCGGCGCAGCGCCCTGCAACTCGCGGGCGGTTTCTACGAGGCCGACCACAGCGAGGACCTGTACACCGGGCTGGCGCTCGGACGGCACGGCTTCCGCACCCGCTACCTGCCCACCCTGCTGGCCAAGGGCCTGTCGCCGACCGGGCTGTCCGCCTTCATCAGCCAGCAGTACCGCTGGTGCCTGGGCTCGCTCGCGCTGCTGCGCGACCCCGAGTTCCACCGCAGCCCGCTGCCCAAGGGGGCCAGGCTGTGCTTCTGGAACGGCATCCTCGGCTACCTGAGCAGCGCGGTGAACGTCTTCGCGGTGCCGCTGCCCGCGCTGATCCTGCTGTTCTTCACCCCCGAGCGGATCGAGCCCTGGCAGGTGCTGCCCTTCCTGCCGCCGCTCTGGGTCTCGCTGGCGCTGCTCCCCGCCGCCTCCCGGACCCGCTGGCGGTTCGAGGTCACCCGGGTCCAACTGCTCGGCGGCCTCTGCCACGTGGTCGCCCTCTGGCACGCGCTGCGGCACCGCAGCGCCGACTGGGTGCCGACCGGTGCGATCGCCGGCCGTTCCGCGCTGGGTCGCACCGTGGCCCGGATCGGGGTCGGCTGGCTGACCCTGTGCCTGGCCGCGGGGGCCGTCGGCCTGGCCCGGGCCGTCGCCCGGTACGGCTGGCAGCCCTACTGGGCGCTGGCGGCCCTGCTCGCCCTGACCGCCTACACCGCGCTGCCCGTCCTCACCGCGCTCTGGGGGCTGCTGCGCGGCCGGGACCAGGTCGAGGGCGGTGGCACCGCCGGCGCCACCGAGGCGTTCGGCCGCACCGAGGCGCTCGCGGTGACCGCCGGGTTCACGCTGGTCGGGCTGCTCGCCACCGGCTGGGCCGACCCGCTGTTCTGACGTTCCACCAGTACCAGCACGCGCGTCGCCCCACCGGCGCGGGACCGCCTGCCGGGTCACCCCAAGGACCCGGCGGCACGCCCACCGCAGCCGTCGCTAGGAGCACCACCGTGACCGACCTGATCACCCTGACCCGGGCCACCGCGGCACCGCCCCGGATCCGACCAGCCCCCGCCCCCGCCTTCCGGACCGACCTGGAGGGCCTGCGCGGCGTCGCCGTGCTCGCCGTCCTCGCCTTCCACGCCGGAGTGCCCGCGCTGACCGGCGGCTACGTGGGCGTGGACGTCTTCTTCGTCCTCTCCGGCTTCCTGATCACCGGCCTGCTGACCGGCCGGCACCCGATCGGCTTCCGCGAGTTCTGCGCCCGCCGGGCCCGCCGCATCCTGCCCGCCGCCGCCGTGGTGCTGACCGCCACCGCCGTCGCGGGCCGCCTGCTGCTGGACCCGCTGCGCGGCACCGACCTGGCCCGTGACCTGCTCGCGGCGGCCGGGCAGTTCGCCAACTGGCGGTTCGTCGGCCAGCAGACCGACTACCTGGCGGCCACCCGGGACCCGAGCCCCGTGCTGCACTTCTGGTCGCTCGGTGTGGAGAACCAGTTCTACCTGCTCTGGGGCGCCGTCCTGCTGCTGGCGGTCAAGTGGCGCAGGCTCGCCGTGCTGCTGCTGACCGTCGGCGCCGGGGCCGGGTCCTTCCTGCTCTGCCTGCACTGGACGGCCGACGCCGCCCCGCTCGGCTACTTCTCCACCGCCACCCGGATCTGGGAGTTCGCGCTCGGCGCGGGCGCCGCCCTGCTGTACGGCCGCCGGCTGATCGGCGCCACCGTGCTCGGCTGGCTCGGCCTGGCGGCAGTGGTCACGGCGGTGCTGCTGTACGACCGCAGCACCCCCTTCCCCGGCAGCGCCGCGCTGCTGCCGACCCTGGGCACGGCCGCCCTGCTGCTGGCCGGCCCCGGCGGCCGCTGGTACCAGGCCGGTTCGCTGCTCTCGGTGCCACCGTTGCGCGCAGCCGGACGGATCTCCTACTCGTGGTACCTCTGGCACTGGCCGCTGCTGGCGATCGCCGAGGCCAGGTACGGGACGCTGTCGCTGCCGATCGCGCTGGCCCTGGTGCTCGGCGCCGCGCTGCCCGCCTGGCTGACGATGCGTCTGGTCGAGATCCCGCTGCGGCGCGGCCAGGCCGGGGCGCCGCGCAAGGGGCTCGCGGTCGGCGCGGTCGCGCTGACCGTCCCGCTGATCGCCGGGCTCACCCTGGGCGGCGGCGCCGTCCGGGCGCTGGGTGACCCCGGGGTCGCGGTGGTGGTCCCGGCGGGGGCGCCGAGCGGGCCGAGCCTGCTGCTGCCGGGCAGTCAACTGCCGGGTCTCACACCCTCGTTGGCCCGGGCCAGGACCGACTTCCCGCCGGGCGAGGGCTGCGAGATCCCGTTGGCCGCCGAACAGAGCCCGACCTGCCGGTTCGGCAACCCGAACGCCCGGGAGAAGATCGTGCTGCTCGGCGACTCGCACGCCGGGCAGTGGCTCTCCGCGCTGCTGCCGCTGGTCCGCGAACGCGGCTGGGCGCTGGAGGTGCTGGTCAAGCCCGGCTGCCCGCTGCCGACCCTGACCGTGCAGAACCCGGTGCTCGGCCGCGAGTACACCGAGTGCGACCGCTGGCGCGAGCACACCATGACCCGGCTGGCCGGCGGCCCCGCCCCCAAGCTGGTCGTACTGGCCGGGCTGAACCGCTACGGCGACCCGGCCGAACGGGCGGCCGGCTGGACCACAACCCTGAAGCGGCTGCGCGGGCTTGGCGCCCCGATCGCGTACCTGACCGACACCCCGATGCCCGGCAAGGACATCCCGGTCTGCCTGGCCGCCGAGGAGGACTGCACCTTCCCGCGCGGCACCGCCTTCGCGCCCGAACCGCTGCTCACCGACGGGCTGGCGGCCAAGTACGGGGTCGCGGTGCTCGACTACCGGCCGCTGCTCTGCCCGCCGCCCGGCGACTGCCCGCCGGTCCGCGAGGGCGTGCTGCTGTACCGGGACACCGGGCACATCACCGACACCCTGGCCGCCACCCTGGCGCCCAGGATCCGACAGGACCTGGTGACGGCCGGGCTGCTGTACTGACCGCCCGTCAGGTGGCGGGTCAGCCCCCGTACAGGCTCCGGCAGACCCGGGCCTCCTCGGAGCCGGGCGCCCACTGGCCGCGCCGCTCCGCCTCCGCGCACACCTGGAGCGAGGCGAGCAGATCGGGCGTGGAGCCGGCCGGAGTGGGGGACGCGCTCGGCCGCGGCGCCCGGGACGGCTTCGCGGGTTTGGCGGAGCGGCTCTGCCGGGGCGTCGGGGCGGCGGTGGGTGCGGCGGAGGACGGCGGCGCGCTGCTCACCGCCACGGGCGGTGGTGGCGGGGGCAGCGGGGCGGGGGACGGCGGGCCGAGCGGGCTCGGTGACGGGGTGTCGAGCACCGCCGGGGCAGGCCGCGCCGGGTCCGCCGAGCAGGCGCTCGGCAGCCAGCAGAGCCCCGCCAGCACCGTCACCCCGCCCGCCGCCCAGGCCACCCGGCGCCGCACCCGCCGGCGCCTCGACGGCAACGGCGTCACCGGCGGCTCCCAGGGGGTGGGGGGCGGTGGCTGCTGCTCCCACCCGTACTGCCAGGGTGCCTGCCACTGCTCGCTCACGCTGCTCCTCCCACCCGGGGTCGCCGATGGCCGGCGCCCGAGTGCTCAACGAGCCACCGGCACGGGCGGAGCGGGTGAACGACGATCCGGCGGTCCCGGCGCCGGACCCGGACGGCCCCACCTGACGCTGCGCCAGGTGGGGGTCGCTCGGGTGCGGGCGGCGGTCGGGCGGTCGATGCTGGGCGGTATGGAGAACAACACCGACCGTGGTCCCGCTGCCTGGCTGGTCGAGGTGGCCGAGTTCCGGACCGACAGCCGTTACCGGCTGGTGCGCTTCGAGGGGGTGGGCTGGGAGCCGCTGGCCCCCGAGGAGTTCGAGCCCCGGGTGCACGAGCACTTCCCCGACCTCGACCCGCACGACCCCGCGAAGGTGCACTGGGCCGACCGCCCGTGGGAGTGGCCGGCCTGGCGCCCCGGGGAGGCCTGACGCACCGTAGGCTGGTCCGATGGCAGCCGGGGGCGGATGGCAGGACGGGTGGACCGGTGGACGGCGGGCCGTCCAGCTCGGGGACGTGGCGGACTTCAACGCGCAGTTCGGGCCGCCCGCCCCGGGCGCGCTGCGGCAGGCGCACCACTACTCCTGCCTGGCCGCGTTCTACACCCCGGACCCGGCCGTGCTGGTGCTGCCGCTCCAGGTCGAGCCCGAGTGGACGGACTGGCTGGCCGGGGAACTGGGCTGGGGCCAGGTCGAGGTGCACAGCGGGATCGCCCCGGACACCGGCCTCGCCGAGGCGCTGGCCGACCGGCCCGGACTCCGGGCGCGGATCGCCGACTCGGGACTGCCGGTGCGGGGTTGGGGCGGGACCGGGCCGGTGGTGCGGCGGTTCGAGTCCAAGGCGGAGTCGCACCTGCTGTTCCGCCGGTTGGCCGCCGACCACCCGGCGATCCGGGTGCCCGAGCAGTGGCGGCCGGCGTCGCGGTGGGAGCTGGCCCGGCTGCTCCGGGCCCGCGCCGCCGCCGGTCTGACCAGCGTGGTCAAGGCGCCGTACGGGGTCGGCGGCCACGGCACGGTGGTCCTGACGCCCCGCCAGGTCCGGGCATCGGGCGGCGCACTGGCCGCGTTGCGGCGACTCCGGGCGGAGACCGGCCGGGCCCCGCTGCTGGAGGAGTTCGTGGCCGGGCACGGCCCGCTGCGCGACCTCAGCTTCGACGGGGTGATCGGGCCCGACGGCGCGGTGCACCCGGTGGGCACGGCCGTGATGCACATCGAGGGCACCGGCTACCAGGGCGCCACCGTCGGCCCGGACGCGGTGCCCGCCTCGCTGGCCGGGCCGGCCGCCGCGTTCGGGCTGGCGGTCGGCCGGGCGCTCGCCGAGGCGGGCCACCGGGGCTGGTACGACCTGGACTTCGTGGTGGACCCGCTCGGCCGGCTCGCCCCCACCGAGACCAACCTGCGGCTGACCGGCCCGTCGGTGGCCTTCGTGCTGGCCGACCGCCTCGCCGGGCGGCCCGGCGAGCGGGGCCGGTACGTCCGGACCCTGGACCGGCTGCCGCTCGGCGCCCGGCTGCCGCAGGCCGCGCTGTTGGCCCACCTCGCCCGGGTCGCCGAGCGATGCGCGGCGCTCGGGGTCGGGCTGCTGCCGACCATCCCGACCGCCGGGTTCGACCCGCTGCCGTTCGCCGGGGTGGCGCTCTGGGCGGACGGCACCGAGCGGCTGGACGCGGCCGAGTACCTGCTGCGGGCCGCCAACCGGGCGCTCGGGGAGCCGTTCGCGGGCGTGGTCAGGGAGCGCTGAAGGTCGGTCGGCTGATCGGTTCGACGAAGAAGACCTGGCCGCCCCGGCCCACGCAGTGGGCCATCACCGCCTCGGTGCCCGGGCCGGTGCCGTCCCCGGCGATCCCGGCGCAGCCCTGGCCGTCCACCCGGAGCACGTACGTGCCGCTGCCGGCCGGGCCGGACGGTTCGACGTGGAAGTGGCTGCCCTGGGTGCAGTCGTCCATCGGCTCCAGCAGACCGACGCCGGGGCCGTCGGGGAGGGCCTTGAGGCAGCCCTTGCCGTAGTCAGGGTGGTGCCACTGGATGTGGTACTCGTCGCCGCCCAGCGGCTCCAGCAGGGTGGCCTGCGGACCGGCCTCGGCGCACGGGCGCTGGACGGCCACCAGCGGGGTGTAGCGCTGGTCGCGCACCCGGCCGTCGGTCAGGCAGAGCCCGGGGGCGGTGACCGGGCGGATCCGGACCCACCCGGTGGGGAGCACGGCCGGTGCGGCGACGGCCTGTTGGGGCGGTGCGGAGGTGGGGTGCCCGGAGGTCCGGGGAGTGAGGGCCCAGGCCGCGAGGACGGCGACCACGGCGAGCCCGGCGAGCAGCGGCAGCCGGGGTATCCGGCGCCGGCGGGCGGCCGGTGTCGGGGGCGTCGGCTGGGGCGTCGGCGGTTCGGCGAGCGCCTCCCTGGCCCGGAGCCAGGACGCCTCCCGGTCCGCCGCGCCGCAGGCCCGGACGAAGGTGGAGAGCAGCTCGGGGCGGGGCAGCGAGCGGCCGTTCAGGACGTCGGCGAGGGTGCTGCGGGCCAGGACCGAGCCCTGCTCGGCGGCCCGCTCCTCCAGCTGGCGGTAGGTCAGACCGGTCTCGTCCTTCAGCTGCCGCATCAGCGCGAGGAACCCGGCCACGTCCTCGGCCTGTTCCGGTGCCACCCCGTGTTGACTGTTCATGCGTCACATCCTTGTCAGCCACCGCCGATTCGGCAATGCCCCCCCTGGGACGCTGTCCGGAATCACCCCGGACAGGCCGCTGACCTGCCCGGACAGTCGGGCGCTGTCCGGGACGACGGAAAGTCTGGACCGGGGCGGGGCCGGGCTGCCAACGTACGGGCCGTACCCGTCCCGAACGAGGAGTGAGGCCATGCAGTTGCGCCTGCGGTCCGAGCACTACGACTTCAGCCTGCTGGCCGGGCGGCCCGCCCGGGGTCAGCGGCCCTTCGGCCGTTCCGGCTGCCAGGCCAGGAAGCCGACCAGCACCAGCGCCGCGAGCAGCAGCGAGACGTTGAACCCGTAGACCAGGGCGGCCTGTCGGGGCCAGTCGGTAGCCTGGCTGACCCGGTACCAGTTGTCCTGCGGCCACCAGGCGGCGAGCAGCCAGCCGACGGCGAGCCGGGCGAGCAGGGTCAAGCCGAGCGGACGGCCGTTGCGGGCCAGCAGCGGGCCGCCGAGCAGCAGGAGGGCCAGGCCGAGGCCGAAGCCCAGCCACTCGAACAGGTAGAGCAGGTGGAACAGCGCGGCCCAGGGTGACGGCACGTGGGACAGGTCGGTCGAGCCCGGCCAGAAGCCGTCGGTCAGCACGGCGGCGGCGAGTGCACCGGCGGCCGTGACGGCCGCCCATCGGGTGGCCGGAGTCAGCCGCCCGAACTCCGTGGCCAGGAAACCGCCGCCCTTGCCGCTTCGGACGGCCTTGGCGGACCCCCCGCTGCCCGGTCCGGGCGCGGCGTGGTCGCGCGGTGCGGGCAGTGGCAGCGAGCGGGTGTCGAGCTTGCCGGCCCGAGTCCGGGGCAGGGCCGGGAGCGGGACCACGGCCTCCGGCAGCAGTCGCTCCGGCAGTCGCTCGGCCAGGTAGGCCCGGAGCGCCCAGGGCTCGGCCGGGGCGCCGTCGGCGGCCACCACGTAGGCGACCACCCCGGTCCGGCGGGGACCGGTCTCCACCTCGGCCACCGCGCTCTCGCGCACCTCGGGGTGGCCGCGCAGCAGCACCTCGACGGCCGCCAGGGAGGCGGCGGCCGCCGGGTCCCGGCCGGCCGCCCGGCCGAGGAACTCCAGCAGTCCGTCCGGCCGCAGCACCCCGATGTCGCCGGTCCGGTAGGCCCGGCCGCCCTCGCCGTCGAGGAAGCGCTCGGCGGTCAGTTCGGGGCGCTTGAGGTAGCCGCGGCCGACGCCGGGGCCGGCGATGCAGATCTCGCCCGGGGTGCCCGGCGGCACCGGCCGCCCGGCCCGGTCCAGCAGCCGGATGTCGGTGCCGGGGAACGGGCGGCCGATCAGCGAGAGCCGCTCCGGGTGGTCGGGCTCCCCGGTCAGCGCGGCGGTGTCGAACCAGGCGCTGTCCACCGCCGCCTCGGCCACCCCGTACACGTTGACGTGCCGGACCGCCGGGCCGAGGTAGCTCTGCAGCCGGAGCTGCTCGTCCAGGTACCACTTCTCCGCGCCGACCGAGAGCAGCCGGACGCTGCCCAACTCCAGGCCGAGCGGCTGGAGGTGGGCGAACAGCCGGCGCAGGGTGTGCGCGTTGGTCTCCATCACGGTGATCCGCTCGCGGAGCAGCAGCTCGTGCAGCTCGGCGGGGGAGGCGGTGCGGTCGAGGGTGAAGTTGCGCTGGGCCAGCACCAGGACGCCACCGCTGCACAGCGCCCGGATCCAGTCGGCGGTGAAGACGTCGAACTCCAGCGTCGCGGTCTGCAGGAACCGGTCCTCGGCGGTCAGGCCGTACACCTGGCGCCAACCCCGGTAGGAGTGCAGCAGGTTGCGGTGCTCGATCAGGGCGCCCTTGGGCAGGCCGGTGGAGCCGGAGGTGTAGAAGACGCAGGCGAGGTCGGCCGGACCGGCGCGGTCCGGCAGCGGGCCGGTCAGGCCGGGGAGCGGGGCGCCGTCCAGACAGAGCACGGTCCGCTCGGCGGCGTCGGTCAGCCGGACCCGGTACGCCTCCTGGGTGATCACCACCAACGGGTCGGCCTCGGCCAGGACGTGCCGGATGATCCGGTCCGGCCCGGTCGGCTCCAGCGGCACGTAGGCCGCACCGGTCTTCAGCACCGCCAGCACGGCGGTCAGCAGGTCCGGCGTGCGGCCGACCGCGACGGCCGCCAACTCGCCGCCGCGCAGCCCGAGTTCCCGCAGGTGGTGGGCCAACCGGTCGGCCCGCTCGTCCAGCTCGCGATAGCTCAGCCGCTGCTCGCCGCAGACCAACGCGGGTGCGTCGGGTGTGCGTCGGGCCTGCTCCTCGAACAGCTGGTGAACCGTCCGGTCCTCGATGTCGTGCACTGCTCCGCCCTCCCCCGCGGGACGGTACCGCGCCGCCCCCCTGACAGTGTGCAGGCAACGGGGGCGGTGAACCGACAGTGAACGTACGGTAGTTGCAGACCTGTCACCTGACCGGGGCCGGAGTGCTACTGTCCAGTAACAATCGACACGGGGACGAACCGGACCAGGGAGTCATCATGGCAAAGTCGACACGTTCCGCCACGCTGCTGGCGGGCCTGCTGCTCGGCGCGGGCGTGGCCCACTTCGCCCGGCCCGGCCAGTTCGACGCCATCGTGCCCCGCGCGCTGCCGGGCGAGCCCCGGGCCTGGACGTACGCCAGCGGAGTCGCGGAGCTGGCCCTCGGTGCGGCGGTGGCGGTGCCGCGGACCAGGCGGCTGGGCGCGCTGGCGGCCGCCGGGTTCTTCGTCGCGGTCTTCCCCGCCAACGCCAAGATGGCCTACGACTGGCGGCACCGGCCGACGCCGCAGCGGGTCACCGCGCTGGCCCGGCTGCCGCTCCAGGTGCCGCTGGTGCTCTGGGCCCTGCGGGTCCGCCGGGCGGCCTGACCCGGCGTCCGCCGTTTCGGACGGACGCCGGGCCGACGGAGCGTCAGGCGGGGAGGTTGGCCTCGATCAGGGCGACCAGCTCCGGGGCCTCCGGCTCGGTGCGCGGACGGATCCGGGCGGCCACCGTGCCGTCGGCGGTGATCAGGAACTTCTCGAAGTTCCAGGCCACGTCGCCCGCGGTGCCCTCGGCGTCGGCCACCTTGGTCAGCTCGGTGTAGAGCGGGTGGCGGTCGTCACCGTTCACGTCGAGCTTCTCGAACAGCGGGAACGAGACGCCGTAGGTGGTGGAGCAGAAGGTCTGGATCTCCTCGGCGGTGCCGGGCTCCTGGCCCATGAACTGGTTGCAGGGGACGCCGAGCACGGTGAAGCCGCGGTCGGCATAGCGCTGCTGCAGCCGCTCCAGGCCCGCGTACTGCGGGGTCAGGCCGCACTTGGAGGCGACGTTGACCACGAGCAGCGCCTTGCCCTTGTGGTCGGCCAGCGAGGTCGCCTGGCCGTCGAGGGTGCGCAGCGGGATGTCGTACAGGCTCACGGCGGAGTCCTTTCGGGGTTCATGGATGGCCGAGCCGGACAACGGTCGACAGCCGTACGGTATTCCGTCAGCTCGGCGCGCCGAAGTTCTGGGTCCACCACGGACCGCCGGTGCCGAAGTGGGTGCCGAGGCCCATCTCGGTGAACGCGCAGTTGAGGATGTTGGCCCGGTGGCCCGGGCTCTTCATCCAGGCGTCCATCACGGCGGCGGAGTCCTGCTGGCCCCGGGCGATGTTCTCGCCCCAGGTGCTCCAGCGGTAGCCGGCCGCCTCGATCCGGGGCTGCGGGCCCTTGCCGTCGGGGTTGGTGTGGTCGAAGAAGTTCCGGGCCGCCATGTCGTCCGAGTGGCCCTGGGCGGCCGCCTGGAGCTTGCTGTTGGCCTTCACCGGGCCGCAGCCGCTCTTCGAGCGCTCGGTGTTGACCAGGTCGATCACCTGCTGCTGGGCGGTGGCCGCCCGGTTCGCCGCGCTGGTGGCCGGGGCGGGGGCGGAGGGTGCTGCGGAGGTGCGGGACGGCGACGGCGCGGCCGCGCTGGGGGTGGCGGAGGGCGAGGCGGTCGGGGTGGCCGAGGGCGAGGGTGAGGCCGTGACGGTGGCCGCCGGGGAGGTGGCCGCAGCCGGTACGGGTGCGGCCTGGACCTCCAGGGGCGCGGCGGAGACGGCGGCGGTGGCCGCGCCGTCGATCCGGGGTGCCGCCTGCGGGGAGGGGGTCTGGTCGGCGCCCACCACACCGATCACCGCGACGGTGGCGACGGTGGTGCCGATCACCGCCACCAGCACCCGCCGACGGCTGCGCGGCTTGGCCCGCCGCCGTCCGCTGCCGCCCTTGCCGGGCCGCTGGGCGGCCGCCCGCCGGGCGGCCGCCCGGCCCCCGGCCGGCGGGGTGGCCGGCTGCCCGGGAGCGGTCGGCGGTGCGGGGGTGGTGGCCGAGGCGGAGGCGGCCGAGGTGGGGTCGACGGGGAGGCCGAGCGGATGCTGCGGCAGCGGGACCAGGGCCAGCCCGGCCAGCAGGCCCTCGGCCGGGAACAGTCCCTCCCACTGCTGGGCGCAGTAGCCGCACTCGCGGGCGTGCCGGGCTATTCGCTTGCGCCAGAGTGCGCCGGGGGCGCCGTCCCACTGCGCGGTGAGCTCGGCCAGCTGCGGGCAGGAGGGCTGGACGGCCAGCGCCCGGACCACCACCCGCGCGGTCTCCAGCTGACCCTTCATCCGCTGGACCCGGACCGCCGCGTGCGGCGGGGACAGCTCCAGCGCCTCGGCCAGCTCCGCCCGGCTGAGCTCGCCCGCCGCCTCCAGCCACCAGAGCGAGAGCAGCTCCCGGTCGTCCTGGTCCAGCCAGCGGGTGGCCTCGGCGACCTCGCGGCGCTGCCCGGCCAGGCCGAGCCGGACGATGGTGAGGTCCACGAAGTCGGCGCCGGGGTCGGCGGAGTCGTAGGTCAGGCCGATCGGGATCTGGGCCTGGTGGGCGACCTGGTGCCGGCGGCGGACCTGGTTCATCGCGATGGCGACCAGCCAGGAGCGGAACCCGGCCGGGTCGCGGAGCGAGGGCAGGTGGTCGACCGCGCGCAGCATGGTCTCCTGCACCACGTCGTCGGTGTCGGGGTGACCGTTCAGGGCACGGCCGACGATGTTGTAGACCAGCGGCAGGTGAGCGCCGATCAGTTCGTCGGTGGCCTGCTGGTCGCCGGCCCGGGCCCGGGTCACCATCCGCTCCGCTTCGTGCCTGTCCATCCGTCTGGTCCACCTTGTCCGTCGGCCGGTCCGTACTGCCCTGTCGTGATGGGAGATCAGCGGGCCGTCCGCCGATAACGGAAAAACTCCGGAGACCTGAGTGGCCCCCGGTGCTCAGCGGAGCGTAGTGGATGCCGGTCCGGGCCCGTCCGCCCCTCACGGCCAACGCCCAGCTCACAGCGGTGGCCGGGGCCACCGGGGGCGTGAAGGGAGTGTGAGGGGTCGGCGCGCGAGGTGGGCGGAGCGTGGCCGTCCGGGGCCGTACCGGAGTGACGGTGTGTCGGGGCTCACAGCGGCAGACCGGCACGGCGGCACTCCGGTACGGCCTGCGGTGTTCAGGCCGTCAGCTCGGCGAGCAGCGCCCGGCCCTGCGGCCAGTCGCCGAGTGCGGAGGCGGTGTTGAGGTGCCCGCCCCGGCCGACGTCGGCGAAGGTGGCGCCCCAGGCATCGGCGAAGGCGCGGGCCCGGTCGGCGGTGCACCAGGGGTCGTCGGTCGAGGCGACCACGGTGGCCCGGAACGGCAGCGCGGCGAGCGGCACCGGGCGGAAGTTGACCAGCTCGGGCACCTCCGCCGTGTCGATGTCGGCGGGGGCCACCAGCAGTGCGCCGAGCACCTTGGCCGCCAGCTCCGGCCGGGCTCCGGCGGCCCAGTGCGCGACGGTTGTGCAGCCCAGGCTGTGTGCCACCAGCACCACCGGCCCGTCGGCGTCCGCCACCGCCCGGTCGAGGGTGCCCACCCAGTCCGGCAGCAGGGGCTGGTCCCAGTCGGCCTGCTCGACCCGCCGGAACCGGGCCGGGTCGGACCGCTCCCAGTAGCTCTGCCAGTGCTCGGCCTCGGAGTTCTGGTACCCGGGCAGGATCAGGTGGGTGCTCATCAGCGGCTCTCTCTACGGCGGCGGGTGTGGACGGGCGCCGTCGGCCGTCCTGCGGTGACCTTAGACCCTCCGGCCATTGGGGGGCGTCGCGGCGCCGGGGTGCGCGCCCTCCTGCCCGGCATCGGGCAGGAGGGGCCCTTCGCGGGCTGCTCGTCGGTCGCTGGTGCTCCGCATGGACCCCCGCCCAGCCTGCGGCATCCCAGCCTTCGGCCGGGAGAGGCCCCCTTCTCGGCACCGCCGAGGCACGCACCCCACCAGCGCTCCTTCACCCACCCCCATGGCCGGAGGGTCTCAGCCTCCGGCGCTGAGCAGGTACTCGATCAGGGTGCGGACGCCGACGCCGGTGCCGCCGGGGACCCACTCGCCCTCGTCGGTGTCGGTGAGTGCGGTGCCCTGGATGTCCAGGTGCGCCCACGGGATGTCGGGTGGGACGAACTCGCGGAGGAAGAGGCCGGCCAGCAGGGCGGTGCCGTGCCGGACGCCTAGGGTGTAGTTGGCCAGGTCGGCGACCCGGGAGGCGAGTTGGGGGCGGTAGGAGTCGGGGAGCGGGAGCGGCCAGAGCTCCTCGCCGGCCCGGCGGCCGGCCGTGCGGAGATCCTCGGTGAGGGTGTCGTCGGTGGCCAGCAGGGCGGTGATCCGGCGGCCCAGGGCGACGGCGGCGGCGTCGGTGAGGGTGGCCAGGTCGATGACGGCGTCCGGGGCGGTCTCGCAGGCCAGGGTGAGGGCGTCGGCCAGGATCAGCCGGCCCTCCGCGTCGGCGTGCCGGACTTCGACGGTGGTGCCGCTGCGCATCCGCAGCACGTCACCGACCCGGATCGGGTTCCCGTTCGGCATGTTCTCGGTCAGCGGCAGCCAACCGTCCACCGCCACCGGGCAGTTCAGTGCGCTGAGGGTGGACATGGCGGCCAGCACGGCGGCCGCGCCCGCCATGTCGGCCTTCATCGCGGCCAGTTCGGCGTTCGGCTTGAGCGAGAGGCCGCCCGCGTCGTACGTGACGCCCTTGCCGACCAGGGCGATCCGCCGGGTCGCGGGGGTGGCCGGTCGGTAGCTCAGCCGGACCAGCCGGGGCGGCAGTAGGGAGCCACGGCTGACGCCGAGCAGGCCGCCGAGCCGCTCGTGGGCGATCCGGTCGGCGTCCCAGACCTCGCACTCCAGACCGGAGTCGGCGGCGATCCGCCGGGCCCGTTCGGCGAACTCCGGTGGGGTGAGCTCCTCGCCGGGCTCGTTGACCAGATCCCGGGCGAGCAGCACGGCCGCACCGACCCGCAGCCCGGCGGCGAGCGCCGCGCGGGAGGAGGGGGTGTCGGCGGTCACCAGGTCGATCCGCTGGTCGGCGCCGTGTGCGGCGGTGGCGTACCCGGCGAAGCGGTATCCGCCGAGCAGGTAGCCCTCGACCAGCGCCCGCAGGTCGGTGTCGGGGGCCCAGAGGGCCAGCCGCCGGTAGCCGGTGACCGCCCGGGCCAGCCGGGCGCCGGTGGCCCGCGCGGTGTCGGGGCCGTACCCGGCCCGGGGGCCGCAGCCGAGCAGGACGGTGGCCGGGGTGCCCGGCAGGTGCAGGGTCTGGCCCGGCGCGCCGGCGAAGCCGCTGCCCGCCAGGAAGGCGGGGGACAGCTGCGGGGGCAGTCCGTCGGACCAGACCGGGGTCACCACGGCCTCGGTGTCGGCAGGTTGACGCGGCGTCAGCCGCCACTCGACGCTCACGTGGTCCGCGCGGCGCGGCGGGCCGCACCCCACGCCTCCAGGTCGGCCAGGTACTGCGCGGCCAGCTCGCCCATCCCGTTGGCCGGGCCGACGGCGGCCCAGCCCCGGGCGGCGGAGACGGCGTACGGGTCGATCCGGAGCGCCTGGAGGTAGCAGTCCTCGGCGAGCAGCGGGTGTCCGGCCCGGGCGAAGCAGTCGCCCGCCGCCGCGTAGCCGAAGGCGGTGGAGACCGGCCCGAGCCGGGCCGTCCGCAGGTAGCTGTGCGCAGCCTGCTCGGGCCGGCCGTCCTTGAGCAGGCCCTCCGCGACCTCGATGTGGGTCTTGGGTTCGTACGGGTCCAGGGCCAGCGCCTCGGCGACCAGCCGGTGCGCCCGCTCGTCGTCGCCGAAGGCGTAGAACTCCTTGGAGCGGCTCTCCACGCAGGCCCGCAGGTTCTCCCGGCGGAGGAACTCCTGGTACTCGCCGACGGCCGGCACCGCCCGGGCCAACTCCTCGGCCCGGTCCATGTCGGCGGCCAGCCGGACGGTGTCCTGCTGCAGGAAGGGCACGTAGCTGACGCTGCGGTAGAACCGGCTCTCCATCATCATCAGCTCGAACGGGGAGTACTGCGGATCAGTCAGCAGCTCGGCCAGCGCCTGCTCGCCGGTCTCCCGCCAGGCGAGCGCGGTCTCCGGCGAACGGGTCTCGCGCGCCTCGTGGATGACCGAGAAGACCGCGATCACGAACCGCAGATGGGTCGGGCAGGCCGGGTGCTCGACGATCGCCCGGGAGTTGGCCGGGGCGACCTTGGTGGCCCGGCCGACCGAGCCGACCCAGCGGACCACGTCGAGCCAGTGGTGCAGTCGCAGCTCGGCCGCCGTCCGCAGCTCGGTGGCCGGCGTGAAGGGGATCAACTCCTTTACCAGCTTGATGAATCCGAGCCGGTAGAGGACCACCGCGACCTGGTGCTGCCGCTCCGCGTCGTACGTGGCGAACTTCTCCAGCCAGCCGCAGAGGGTGTCCCAGGCGGGCGTGCGCAGGTGGGCCGGGAGGTCGGCCGGGTGCGCGACGTCGAACTCGGTCAGGCCGGACTCGCGGATCAGGTTGGTCCGGAAGGCGGGCGGCAGCAGCCGTTGCCAGTTCACCCGGGGCGGGGTGCCCTGCTCGGCGAACCGGAAGGCGAGGGTGGGCAGTCGGGCGTACAGGCCGGGCGACTGCGACTCGCCGAGGTTGAAGTACGCGGCGTGCATCCGGTAGTGCCAGTTGTTGGCGTACGGCCGCCCGGGGTCGCGGGTGGCGGCCAGCCGGACCACCTCGGCCAGTGGCTCGTCGCCGGCCGCCAGGCAGCTCTCCACCAGCCGGTCGCGGGTCGCGGAAGCGCGCGGGGCGGCCCGGAAGGCGCGCTCGGTGAGCACCCGGGCGAACTCGCCCTGCCCGGCCAGCTCGGCGCACTCGGCCGCGTGCAGCAGCGCGAAGCCGGTCCCGTACGGGCCGAGCCGGGCGGCGTGCAGGTAGCCCGCCAGGGCCTGTTCGGTGCGGCCCGCGCGCTGGTGGGCCTGGGCGGCCTGCATCCGGAGCTTGACGCAGCTCGGGTCGATCGCCAAGCCCTCGGCGAGGGCGTGCTGTTCGGTCTCGGTGTCGCCCGTCCGGACGGCCATCTCCAGGCGGCGGTCGATCAGCCGGCGTCTGGTCTCCAGCAGCACCAGCGCGTCGTCCCGGTCCGGTGCGGTCAGTTCGTCGACGGCCTGCCGGGCCGCCGTCAGCCGGGCCGCGGCGCCGGCGAAGTCCCGCTGCCGCTCGGCGTACATCGCCTCGCGCAGGGTCAGCCGGGCCTCGGTGACGGTGCGTTGGAAGCCGGTCACCTCCCCGGCCAGCTCGGCGAACAGACGGCGGGCCAGGGCGAGGTGGTGCGGCACGGCCGAGTCGTCGCCGCCGTGCCGGGCCAGCAGGTAGCCCCAACCGGCCACCGACTGCACGTGGGTGAGGGTGGGCACCGGCTGGTCGATCAGCGGCCGGTAGGCGGCCGTGGTCCGGTCGGTGAGGCCCTCCAGGCCGAACAGGGCGACCGCGCGGGCGGATTGCAGCCCCGCCGTCACCGGGTCCTGGCAGGCGTCGCCGTCGAGGTCCGCCGGGACGACCGCGAGCACGGCGGGCAGCAGGCAGGCGGCGATCAGCCAGTGCGCCAGGTTGGTGCGGTCCACCGGGTCCAGGTCGGCGTGCTGCCGGTAGGCGTCGGCCATCCGCCGCCAGGCGGGGGAGGCCAGTTCGGTGGGCAACTCAGCGGGGTCGGCGGCCCGGTAGCGGTGCAGCCGGGACTCCTCGACCAGCAGCCGCCGGTAGCTCGCGGGCATCGTCATGCCGAACCGCAGCGCGCCGGGTGCGCGCTGCTCGAACCGACGCGCCGCCAGCACCGCCGCCCTGGCCTGGATGACCGTCAGCGGGCTCTCGGCGCCGTCGAAGTAGGGCCGGTGCACCTCGAAGGTCAGCCAGCTCGGGGCGTTCACCCCGACTGTGCCGTGACTGAACTGCCAGCGGTCCACGGTGCCCGTTCCCATCGTGTCGAAGCCGTCGAGGTGACCGCGCGGCGCGCGGAGATACCGGGGATGCGCCCTGCGACCCGAGGTCACAGGGCGCCGCACCAGGGGCGGATCAGGTGGCGTCGTCCATCAGACAGGTCCAGCAGTCCGCCTCACCCGTGGTGATCTCGACCTCGTCCGCAAGGGACTCCCAGGACTCGTACGACATTTCGTACTCCCTTCACCGAATGACCGGACACGTATATTCGCGCCGGTGCTGGTGAGGGGAAGCTATGGCAGCCCGCTGGGCGTCGTCAAGAGCAGAAAAGAGTATTTCGGCCGCAATTCAAAGGACCGTGTCAGGTAATGCGTATGCGGGGCCCGATAGGCGTTCCGGCCCGGTGGCCGAAGGGCCGCAGGTTCGACGGTGCCGGGCCCGACCGGGTGGCGTGGGCCGCCGGTCAGGAGGTTGCCGGTCAGCGAAGTGCGCTTCGCTGACCGGCTGTTGTCAAGGTTTCAGTTCGGAGATCCTGACCAGGAAGAGATCGACTTCGTCGTCCGTCGTCCAATAGTGCGGGGAAACCCGCACCAGTCCGGCGGGTACCGACACCTGGACGCCGGAGCCGGTCAGGGTGTCCACGAGTTCCGCGCCGGTCAGCCCGGGAGCGGAGAAACTCACGATCCCGGAGTTCGCCGCCGGGTCGGGCGGGGTGGCCAGGGTAAAACCGATATCGGAAATTCCCGTCCTGATCCGGTCGGCGAGGGCGAGCACCCGGTCGGCCACGACGTCGAGGCCGACGGCCTCCAGCTCGGCCAGCGCGGCGGCCAGGCCGGCCATGCCGACCAGGTCGTACATGCCGCCCTCGACCCGGGAGGCGGCGGCGCGGGCGGGGAGTTGGTAGCTCAGCGGGCCGGGCCCCTTCATCAGCTCGGCCGCGCCGTCGAAGCCGAACCAGCCGGTCGGCGCGGTGCCGAGCAGCTCCAGGCGGTCGGCCCGGCAGAAGAACACACCCATCCCGGGCGGGCCGCCGAGCCACTTCTGCGCGCCCGCCGCCAGGAAGTCGACCGGGGTGTCGGCGAGCGAGAGCGGCAGCGCGCCGAGGCTCTGCACCGCGTCCACACTGACCAGGGCGCCGACCCGGGCCGCGAGGGCGCAGACGGTGTCCAGGTCGATCCGGAAACCGGTGGCGAAGTTGACGTGGCTGACGGCGACCAGCCTGGTGCGCGGGCCGATCGCGGCGGCGAGGTCGGCCGACCGGTAACCGCCGTCCCGCATCGGCACCCAGACCGGCTCGACGCCGTACCTCGAAAGCGCGGTCCAGGGGCGGACGTTGGCGGGGAAGTCGCGGTCGAACAGCACCACCTGGTCGCCGGGCCGCCAGTCCAGACCGTCCGCGACCAGGTGCAGGCCGGTCGAGGTGTTGGGGACGAAGGCCACCTCCGTCGGGGCGCAGTCCAGCAGGCGGGCCATCGACCTGCGGGCGGCCGCCCGGGTGGTGAAGATCCCGCCGAGCCGGGTGCTCCCGTACGGCAGCACCTCGGTCAGCACCTCCCGCATCGCGGCCACCGCAGCGGGCCGCAGGCGGCCGAAGCCGGCGTGGTCCAGGTACGCGCTCCGGGGCGCCGGGGGCCCGCTCATCCGGCCGGCAGGGGAGCGCGCCGGACGCCTGCGGTGACCGCCACCCAGGCCGCGACCAGCAGCGGGACGCCGTGCAGCAGCAGGACCCACTGCGGCACCCAACCGGGGTGCAGCGCCACGCTGGTGACGAGCAGTCCGGCCATGAAGCCGCTGTTGACGACGATCTGGCCGAGGCCGAAGGCCCGGCCGCGCCGGTCGTCGGGGAGCTGCTGCATGGCCTGTTTGAAGGTGATCTCGCTCAGCGCGTCACCGAGCCCGGCGACCACCGCGCAGAGCAGCCGGGGCCACCAGCCGTCCAGCCAGAAGATGCCGATGAACCCCGCCGACATGACCATCGTGGCCAGGCAGAAGACCAGCATCGGGCTGCGCTCGACCACCCGCCGGGCGAGCGGCCGCAGCACGAAGCCGGCCAGCAGCAGACCGGCGGCCCAGCAGGCCCAGACCGCACCGGACACGAAGGTCGGCGCGTCGGGCCGCAACTCGCTGCCCAGGATGGGCAGTCCGACGTGCTGGGAGGCGCTGCCGAAGGCGTCCAGGCCGCGCAGCACCACCAGCATCGCCAGCCCGGCGCCGACCAGCAGGGGCCAGGCCCCGGTGCGGTCCCGCCGGGCGGCGCCCGCCGCGCCGGGCTCGCGCATCCGCAGCCGGAGCGCGGTGAGCACCAGCGCCGAGAGCGCGTAGGTGCCGGCGTCCAGGGCGAACACGCCCCGGTAGCCGATCAGCGGCACCAGCACGGTGGCCAGGCCCATGCCGAGCAGGAAGGCGACGCCCTTGAGCCCGGCCAGCAGGCTGTTCACCGCCTGGGTGCGCTCCCCGGCGAGCACCGGCGTCGCGGCGGACAGGGTGCCCTCGAAGACCGAACGGCCGGTGCCGATCAGGGCGACGGCCGCGTAGAGCCACCAGTTCTGGGCCGCGTCCGGCAGCAGGGCGAGCAGGGCGAGCATCAGCATCCGGACCAGGTCCGCCCCGATCATCACCCGGCGGCGGTCCCAGCGGTCGCCGTACCGGTGGCCGAGCCGGCCGCCCGCGATCGCGCCCGCGTAGAGCGCGGCGCTCAGCAGGCCGGTGGCGAAGGCGGAGTGGCTGCGCTCCCAGACGAAGACCGAGAGGCAGATGAAGTCGAGCGCGTACCCGATGTCCGACATGGTCTTGGCGGTGAGGAACACCGCGAGGTCCCGACGGTTCGCCGAGGCCACCGGGCCGGTGCCGACGGCCGGTTGCCCGGTTCGGGTCACCGCTGCACCAGGCGCATCCGCCGCCACCTTCCGCCCGCTCCGCCGTGCGCACCCCCGACGGGCACCCGGACCGGGTCCAGCGTCCCAGTGGTTGATCGAAATGGGTAGAGGGCGGTGGCCTGCCAGGCGCCCGACGGCCGGCGCCGCCGCACCGCCGTTCCGGGCGGCCGGTTACTCTCTTGACCACCGCATTCGGGGGAGGGGTCCGTGCACACGGGGGAGCAGGTCGGCAGGATAACGCTGGACGAGCCCGAGGGCGGCGGTCCGTTGACCGAGCAGGTGGCGGCGGTGCCGGGCGGGCCGTCCCGCCGCCGGCTGCTGCTGGGGGCGGCCGCGCTGGTCGGGGGCGGTGTGGCGTGGCGGCTCGGCCGGTCCGCCGAGCCGGACGGCGACCGGGTCGCGGTCTCCGGACCGGAGCCGCTCTGGACCTACCGGGGCGAGGGGCCGCAGGCTGCGGACCGGTTGGCCGGGGCCGGGACGGTGCCGCTGCTGGCGACCGCCGAGATGCTGTACCTGCTGTCGCCGGACAGCGGCGCAGTGGCCAAGCGGATCGAAGTGCCGTCCGTCGCCACGGGCGGCGGCGCCGACCTGCTGGCGGCCGGGAACCTGGTGCACGAGGCCCGGATCGGCCGGTTCGCCGCCTACGGGTACGGCCCCGACCGGTCGACGGCGGCCCCGCCGGGAGCCGACCGGGCCTGCCGACTGCTGGCCGCGGACGACGAGTCGCTGTTCGGCGCGGGTGGCGGTCGGTCGGGCAGGCTGTTCGCGCTGGAGCTGGCGACCGGCCGGTCGCGGTGGACCCGGCCGGACCAGGAGGCCGAGGGCTTCCTGACGGAGCTGCAACCCGCGCCCGGCGGGCGGCTGGTGGGGCGCAGCACCCGGGACGAGGTGGTCACGCTGAACGCGGCGGACGGCTCGGTGCTCTGGCGCGCCGCGGCCGACCAGGCGCTGAGCTGGCGCGAGTGCGACGCCGAACGGGTCTACACGGCCCGGCGTGCCAACGGTGTCCGGGCGTTCGGGCTGGCCGACGGCCGGCCGGGCTGGGTGGTGGAGGACCAGAGCTGGCGCCCGATCCGGCCGCTGGCCGCCGACGGTGCGCTGTACCTGCTGCGCGACAGCGGCGAGGTGACCCGGAACGCGCCCGCCGACGGCAGCGAGATGTGGTCCTGCCGGCTGCCGTTCCGGCTGGACTCCCGGTGCCGGCCGGTGGCGGTGGGCGAAACGCTGTTCGTGCCTGGCCCGACCGGACAGGGCGTCTGGGCGCTGGACGTGGCGACCGGCGCCGTGCGGTGGACCTTCCGGGACGCCGAACCGGGCGTCCAGGTCTGGCGGTTGAACACCGACGGCAAGCGGCTGTACGCCGGTCACGACCGGGTGCTGTACGCCCTGCCGACCAGCTGACCGGGTCCCGGACCGACCCCCGCCCACCGGGTGCCGGTCGGTCTCAGTCCAGCGCCTCGGCCGCCTGCTTGACGGCCTCCCGGATCCGGAAGTAGGTGCCGCAGCGGCAGACGTTCTCGATCCGGTCGATGTCCGCGTCGGTCGGGTGGGGGGTGCGGCGCAGCAGGGCCACCGCGGTCATGATCTGGCCCGGCTGGCAGAAGCCGCACTGGGCCACGTCGCAGTCCAGCCACGCCTGTTGGACCGGGTGCAGCCGGTCGCCGTCGGCCAGGCCCTCGATGGTGGTGACCTGCCGGCCGGCGCAGTCGCCGACGGCCACCACGCAGGGCTGGACCTCCTCGCCGTCCAGGTGACTGGTGCAGGCCCGGCAGACGCCGACCCCGCAGCCGTACTTGGGGCCGGTGACGCCGAGCTTGTCGCGCAGCACCCAGAGCAGCGGCATGTCGGCCGGTGCCTCGACGGTGACCGGCTTGCCGTTCAGGACGAACTGGTGAGTGGGCACGTGAGGGTCCTTCGGAAGGTCGGCCGGTGCTTGAGCGGTCGGTGCTTGGCGGTCAGTGGTTGATCGGGAACCGGCGCGGGCTGGTGCCGGTGGCGCGGGCGTACGCGTTGGCGACCGCGGCGGCGGCCGCCGGGACGCCGAGTTCGCCCGCGCCACCGGGCGGACCGCTGGGCGGCATCAGGTGCGCCTCGAAGGCGAGCGGGCTGTGCCGCTGCCGGGCGTAGTGGAAGTCGGCGAAGCTGCCCTCGCGGATCGCGCCGCGGTCCAGGTGCAGCCCGGCCTGCAGGGTGACCGAGATGCCGTCGGTGACGGCGCCGAGCAGCTGGGCCTCCAGGCCGCGCGGGTTGATCACCCGGCCGACGTCGGCGGCCACCACCGCCTTGGTGACCCGGGGTTGGGCCGGGTCGGTGGCGTCGATCTCCACCAGGCAGGCGACGCTGGAGGGGTGCTCGGCGTGGAAGGCGACGCCCTGGGCGTGCCCGGCGGGCATCGGGCGGCCCCAACTCCCGGCCTGGGCGGCCTTGTCGAGCACCGCGCGGGCGCCCGCGTCGCGCAGCCGGGACCGCCGGAAGGCGACCGGGTCGCGGCCGAGGGTGCGGGCCAGCTCGTCCACCATCACCTCGTCGGCGACCCGGACCAGGCCCGAGTAGACCGAGCGCCAGCTGCCGGTGGGGATGTCCAGCGGTACCTCGGTGAGGAGTTGGGTGGTGACCCCGAGCTCGTACGGGAGCTCCTGGGTGAGGTCGAAGAAGACCTGGGAGAACGCGTCCGCGCCGACCGGGAGGGACGCCCCGGCGGCGGTCAGCATCTCGCCGAGCCCGTGCCCGAAGTCGGTCCGCACCGTGCAGACCCGGTGCTCGTAGGTGAGCACCTGGCCGAGGGCGTGGGTGGCCCGGATCCGGTGGTGGCTGGCGGGGCGGACCCGGCCGTGCCGGATGTCGTCGTTGCGGGTCCACATCAGTTTGACGGGCCGTCGGGCCGCCCGGGAGATCCGGGCCGCCTCGAGGGCGGCGTCGGCGAACAGGCGCCGGCCGAACGAGCCGCCGGCCCGGACCACGTTCACCTTCACCGCGTCGACCGGCAGGCCGAGGACGGCCGCGACGGCCTGCTGGGACACGATCGGGGACTGGGCCGCGAACCAGAGTTCGGCCCGGTCGGGGCGGACGTCGGCGACGGCGGTGAGCACCTCCATCGGCGCGTGGCTGACGAAGGCGAAGTCGAACTCGGCGTCCAGGCTCAGGCTCAGCAGGGGCGGCACCATGAACGGCGCGGTGCCGGAGCGGAGTCGGGCCCGGACGTCGGCGTCGGAGAGGGCGTCCAGCGGCCCCGGGTTCCAGCTGACCTGGACGGCGGTCTTGGCCTTGAGCGCCTGGTCGAAGGTCTCGGCCAGGATCGCGATGCCGGTCGGTATCGCCAGGACGTCCAGCACACCGGGCAGGGCGCGGGCCGCGGCGCCGTCCCAACTGCGCACGGTGCCCTTGACGGTGGGCGGCCGGAGCACCACGGTGGGCACCGCGCCGGGGACGTCCAGGTCGCCCGCGTACGTGGCCTTGCCGGTGACGATGTCCCGGGCGTCGATCCGGCCGGTGGGCCGGCCGACCAGGCGCTGCTGCCCGGCCGGCCGGGGCAGCGTGGAGATCGCCGGGACCAGCACCGAGGCCGCCGCGACGGCGAGTTCGCCGTACGCGGCCGAGCGGCCGTCGGGCGCGTACACCCGGCTGTCCTGGGTGCGCAGGCCGCTGGCGGGCAGATCCCAGCGGCGGGCGGCGGCGGTGACCAGCCGGGCCCGGGCGGCGGCGGCCGCGGCCCGGACCGGGTCGTAGAGCGAGCGCACCGAGTTGGAGGCGCCGGTGAGTTGACCGAACAGCAGCTCGGGGCGGGCCGGCGAGAGCGGGACGTCCACGTCGGTGAGGACGGCGTCCAGCTCGTCGGCGACCAGCATCGCCATCGCGGTGGTCAGGCCCTGGCCGACCTCGACCCGGGGGAGTTGCAGCACCACCCGGCCGGCCTCGGTGACCTCCAGCACCAGCAGGTGCGCGGTGGGCAGCCCGGCCAGGATCAGCGCGTCGCCCAGGTCGGCGAGGCTCGGCAGCCCGGGCAGGGCCTGCGCCGGTTCGGCGTCCAGGGCGAGCTGTGCGCCGACCGCGAGGGCGGGGGCGGCCACCAGGTAGGTGAGGAATCGGCGGCGGCCGAGGGCCTGCGGCGAGCTGGAGATTTCGGGTGCCTTTCCGGGCCACGGGGTGCGGAGCGGACCGATCCTAGGAGGCGGCACCCGGCAGGTCAACATGGGCATGACCAGGCGGGGCGGGGCGGCTGACCGCCGGTCAGCGCGGATGTCCGGTGGTCCGGCCCCGCCCGCGCCCGGGGCGCGATACCGTCTGGGTGCAGGAGGTGACGGTATGAAGGACACGCAGGTCTGCCCCGGATGCGGGGGCGCTCGGCTGACCGAGAAGACCGAGCACACCGTCGAGACCGACGGCCGGGGTGACCAGGTGGCGCGGGTGCACCGCTACCTCTCGCCGTGCGGGCGGTGCGGCGGTGCCGGGGAGGTGACCGGCTGATGCGGCTGGTCCTCCGGTGCCTGCTCCGCCACCGCCCGCCCGCGCGGCCGCAGCACGGCGACGGCGCCCGGAGGAGCCCGCGCTGACGCGGGGTCAGCCGAGGTAGTCGTCGAGGCGGGCGAGGGCGAAGCCCTGCTCGGTGACGGTCCGCAGGACCTGGCGGGCCAGGTCGGTCATCGACCCCGACCAGTCGTCGGCGCCCCGGAAGTGGGTCAGGATGATGTCGCCCGGGTGCAGCCGCTGGTCGGCCAGGCGGTACTCCATCCGGTCCGGGAAGGCCTCCTCGTTCCACATCGGCACCGCCGTGATCCCACAGGAGCGGGCGGCCCGCAGGGTGTCGGTGGTGTACTCGCCGTACGGCGGCCGGAACAGCACCGGGCGGACCCCGATCTCGCGTTCGAGCTCGTCCTGCTGGCCGCAGATCTCGGTGCGCTGCTGCGCGTAGCCGAGCCTGCGCAGGTCCTTGTGGTTGAGGGTGTGGTTGTTCACCCGCACGCCCTGGTCGTGCAGGTCGCGGAAGTACCCGTAGTCACTGCGGGCCAGGTAGCCGGAGACGAAGGCGCTGAAGGGCAGCCCGAGTTCGCGCATCATCCGGCTGAACCTGGGGTCCTTCTCCTTCCCGTCGTCCACGGTCAGGAACACCACCCGGTCCTCGGTCGGCACCCGTCGCACCAGCGCGGGCAGGTCGGCCCCGGCCACCGTGACGTGCGGTCCGGCCGTCAGCACCGCCTTCCGGACCGGGGCGGGCGGGGCCGCCAGCGGCACCGTGGCCAGGCCCCAGGACTGTGCCAGCTCGGCCTGCTGACGTGCGATCAGCATCCGCTCGGTACCGGCCCGCTGCGCGCTCCCCTCCTGCTCGGCCGCCCGGCCGGGCAGCACGGCGGGCTGCAGGGCCACCGGCGGCTGCGGGGCCCGGGAGGCGGTGGTCTCCGCGCTGTCCGCCGCGCTGCCGCAGCCGACCGCCGTGAGGGCCAGGCAGAGTCCGGTGGCCAGCCGAGCCCAGGAGGCAGGTGATCGGAATTGCATACCTGCTGATCATCCGGACGCGAGTGCGAAGTCGGGGCAGGCGCGCCGGACGGTCCACCGGATGACGTACCGGCCGGAGGGTGGCGGGGGACCGCGACTTTGGTCGCGACGGCTCGCGACCAAAGGCGACTGCCGGTCGGGCCGGAACGTCGCCTACGCTCGCACGAGTGGCGAGCGAACGGATCCTGAGCGGGGCGAGAACGGCGGTGGCCAGAGCGCTGCCCGGACCGTGGAACCGGGGTGCGCTGCTCCGGGAGGGACTGGCGGCGCTCCTGATGGGCGTGCTGAGCGGCGGACTGGGCGCGGTCGGCTCGACCGGCGCGGTGCCGTTCACCGCGATCGGCCTCGGCGCGGTGGTGCTGTTCCTGCTCCGGCGCGGTCTGCCCGGGGTGGCCCTGCTCGGCGCGGCGATCGGCAGCGGCACGCTGGGGAGCTGGCTCCCGCTGCTGATGGTCACCAGCTGGTCGGCCGGCCGCCGGATCACCCACGCCCGGGTGGCGGTGACGGTCTTCCTGGTCTCCTTCGTCCTGATGACGGCCGTCTCGCTGCTCACCGACCTGGACGACATGCCGCTGCCCGCCCTGCTCGGGGTCGGGGTCGGCGGCTTCCTGCTGCTCGCCGTGCTGCCCGCCGTGTTCGCCCGGTACCGGGCCCAGCGCCGGACCCTGCTGATCGCCCTGCACGAGCGCAACGACCAACTGCTCCGCGAACGCGTCATGATCGCCCGGCAGGCCCGGCTGCGGGAACGCCACCGGATCGCCCAGGACATGCACGACAGCCTGGGCCACCAGCTCGCGCTGATCTCCGTGCACACCGGGGCGCTGGAGGTGGACCGCACCCTGACCGAGGGTCAGCGCGAGGCGGTCACGGTGCTCCGGCAGGCGGCGGTCGGCGCGATGCGCGAACTGCGCGGGGTGGTCGGCCTGCTCCGCGACGAGTCCACCGGGGAACCCCAGGAGGCGGGCGGCGTCGGCGAGATCGAACGGCTGACCGACGCCTCCCGGGCGGCGGGCACCGAGGTCGGCCTGACCCGGACCGGCGAGGCCAGGGACCTCACCCCGGCCACCGGCCACGCCGCGTACCGGATCGTCCAGGAGGCGCTGACCAACGCGCACAAGCACGCCCCCGGCGCCCCGATCGGCGTCGCGCTGCGGTACGAGCCCGACGCGCTGCTGGTCGAGGTGGTGAACGGCCCGGGCACCCCCGCGCCCGCCGGCGCCGTCAGCGGCGGCCAGGGCCTGACCGGGCTGCGCGAGCGGACCAGGCTGCTGGGCGGCATGCTGCACGCCGGGCCCACCCCCGACGGTGGCTACCGGCTGGCCGGCGTGCTCCCGTACGAGGGCTCCGGCTGCCCGGTCAGCGACGACGACCCCGACCTGCCCGCCGCCCCCGTCGAGCGGCTGCCCCGGCGGCGGCCCGCGCTCGGCTGCGCGGTGGTGGTGGCGGGCGTGCTGCTCAGCGTGCTCGGCCTGCTGCTCTGGGGCGGCGTCAAGTTCTTCGAGTCGCTGGACCGGGCCACCCTGCCGGACGGCCGGTACGACTCCTTCCAGGTCGGCCAGTCCGAGAGCGAGATCCGCGCCCAACTGCCGCCCGGGAGCGGCTTCGTGACCAACGCCTACGAGGGCAAGGGCCCGGAGGCCCCGCCCGGCAGCTCCTGCTCGTGGTTCGTCTCCGACCACCAGCCGGACCAGCTGGCCAGCACCAGGGTCTCCCGGCTGTGCTTCCGCGACGGCGTGCTGGTGGCGAAGGTGCAGTACCGTGCGGACGACTGAGAGGACGGGCGGCAGCGCCCGACCGGACGGAGGCAGGTGCACGTGATCCGAGTCCTCGTCGCCGACGACGAGCCGCTGATCAGGGCGGGCATCAGGATGATCCTGACCAGCGCCGAGGACATCGACGTGGTTGCCGAGGCGGCCGACGGACAGCAGGCGCTGGAGCTGGCCAGGGAGCACGCGGTGGACGTGGTGCTGCTGGACATCCAGATGCCGGTGCTGGACGGCCTGACCGCGCTGGCCGAACTGCCCCGCTACGCACCCGCCGCCAAGGCCCTGGTGCTGACCACCTTCGGCGAACCGGAGAACGTGCTACGGGCCGTCACCTCCGGCGGAGCGGGCTTCCTGCTCAAGGACACCGCCCCCGCCGAACTGATCCTGGCCGTCCGGGCCGCCGCCCGCGGCCACGCCTTCCTGTCCCCGGCGGCCACCCGGCACATCGTGGACAGCCTGGCCGCCACCCCGGCGGCCGGTGCCCGGGGCGAGGCCGCCCGGCGCCGGCTGGCCCCCCTCTCCCCGCGCGAGCGCGAGGTGCTCGACCTGCTCGGGGAGGGCCTCTCGAACGCCGACGCGGGCGCCAGGCTGCACATGAGCGAGGCCACCGTGAAGACGTACGTGAGCCGCATCCTGGCCAAGCTCCGGTGCGACAACCGGGTGCAGGCCGCCCTGCTGGCGCGGGACGCGCTCTCCTAGGGCCTGTGCAGCTTCCCGGAGTGCACCGGCGCTCGGTGAAGGCACCCGCCCACCGGGCCGGGAGTTGACCCTGACACCGTGTGAGGGGTTCGACTGGTCCCACCCGCCCGGTGCTGCGCCGGCGGGGACCAGTGCTGTCTCGACGGAGGATTCCTGTGCTCGGCTACCTCGGCTCCGGCCCCTACTGCTACACGAACTCGCTGGCCATGGTGCTGGGTGCGGAGGCTCCCTCGACCGCCGTGATCGAGACGCTGACGGGATCACCGTTCGGGGCCCAACTCATCGCCGGATCGTTGCCGCTGTTCGATCCGTACGGCTGGCACCCCGAGGCCGGTCTGGATGCCGCGATCGCGTCGTTGGGCTGGAGTTGTGAGCGCACCGACGGTGGTAGGCCGGCCGAGGCGCTGGAGCGGTTGCGGGCCGCCTGCTCGCGGGGGCCGGTCCTGGTCGGGCCGGTCGACATGGGGCTGCTGCTCTACCAGCCCGGCACGCCGAACGCCGACGGCGGCGACCACTACGTGGTGGTGCTCGCCGTCGGCGAGGACGGCGTCGAGCTGCACGACCCGCACGGCCACCCCTTCGTGACCCTGCCCACGGCGGCCTTCCTGGCCGCCTGGGAGGCGAAGTCGGTCAGCTACATCGACGCCCCGTTCGTGCTGCGGACCGGCTTCGTGCGCGACCGCCGGGTCGCTCCCGTCGACGCGTTGAGGCGGTCGCTGCCGGGAGCCGAGCGGTGGCTGGCCGGCCGGGACGAACTGCCGATGCCGCCCGGCTCGCTCGGCGGGGCGGCCGCCGTCGAGGCGCTCGCCGACCTGGTGGCCCAGGGCACGCCGCCCGGCATCCGCACCCTGCTCACCGCGTTCGGCGTCCGGGTGGGAGCACGTCGGCTGAACGACGCGGCGAACTGTCTGGCGGAGCTGGGGCTGTCGGAGGCGTCCGCCGTCGCTCAGGGGCAGGCCCGGATCCTGGGCGGCCTGCAGTACCCGCTGGTCCAGGGCGACGACCAGACCGCGGCAACGCGGTTGCGGCAGCTCGCGCCCACCTATGCGCAGCTGCGCAGGGCCGTTGCCGAGGCGCTGCGCAGCGGGGTCTGACCGGAGGTCAGCCGACCTCCACCGGGGAGGAGGCGCCGGGGACGGTCAGGCTGGGCGCGCCGGTGCCGTCGGCGGGGACGGACCAGACGTCGGTGCCGTGGCCGTCCGGGGCGGGGAGGGCGTAGGCGATGGTGCCGTCGTCCAGCCAGGCGGCCTGGTCGTCGACGCTGTGCGGTTCGGCGAGGGGGTGTTCGGTCATGGTGCGGAGGTCCAGGACGTAGAGCCGCCAGGGGGCGTCCGCGCCCTCGGTGACCCGCTTCTTGAAGGCGATCCGGGTGTTGTCGGGGGAGAGCGAGGGGCACTCGACGTTCTCCCGCAGGGCGGTGGCGGACCAGGCGGCCAGGTCGCCCTGGACCAGGTAGGTGCGGCCCTTGGTGGCCACGGTCGCGTAGAAGCGGTTGTCGTCCTTCGCGAAGGTCACGCCCCAGAAGTTGACGTCGGGGGCGTGGTAGCGGGCGCCGTCCAGGGTCAGCGGGATCTGCTCCATGGACTTGATCAGGTAACCCGTGTTCAGGTCGAGGATCGAGGTCCGGGTGGAGAACGCGGAGGTGGCGTAGGAGTCACCGGTGGCGAACATGGTCCAGCTGAGCATCCGTCCGGAGGCCGACACCCGGGCCCGGTTGGGGATGCCGGGGAGGGTGATCCGCTGGGTCTCCCGCAACCGGCGGTCGAGCACGACGGCGTCGGCCCGGGCGGGCAGGCCCGGGAGCTGCTGGAGGCAGAGGGCGGTGTCCCCGGCGGCGTGGAAGCGCTCGCAGCTGGGGCCGCCGACGACCGGGACGGCCGCCGGGGCCGGTTCCCGGTACGCGACCCGGCCGGTGCCGGCGTCCCGGTAGTAGAGCCGGGGGCCGGCCAGGGTGAACGAGGCGTCGGCGGCGGCCTGTCGGGGCTCGGCGTGGTCCCGGGCCCGGAGCACGTAGCCGAGCGAGCCGCCGCCGAGCAGCAGCACGGCCAGCAGCACGACCGCGAGGCGGAGGCGGGGGGAGAGGGCGTTCACGAGGTGGTGGTCCTTTCCGGCTGTGCGGGATTCCTGAGCAGCACCCAGCCGCCCGTCAGGGCCACCGCGAGCAGGGCCGCCGCCGCGTAGAGGGCGGGGCGTTGGCCCCAGAGGGTCCAGGCGGCGCCGAACCCGGCGGTGCCGAGCAGGCGGGTCAGGGCCTGGCCGGTCTGCAGCAGCGCCAGACCGCCGGCCCGGCCGGTCGCGGGCAGGACCGGTCCGGCGAGGGCCATCAGCACGCCGTCGGTGGCCGCGTAGAAGACCCCGAGCAGCGCCAGGACCAGGACGAGCGCCATCGGCCGCAGCGGGGTGAGCAGCGCGGCGTACACCCCGAGCAGGGCCAGGTGGCCGACCAGGAAGGGCAGTCGGCGTCCGAACCGGTCGGCGATCCGGCCCGCCGGGATCGCCAGCAGCAGGTAGCTCGCGGCCACGCCGAGCGGCAGCAGCGGGAACCAGCCCGGGGAGAGGTCGAGTTGGCGTTGCAGCAGGAGATAGACGAAGGAGTCGCCGATGGTGGCGGCGCCGAGCAGGGCGGCGGCGGCCAGGATGCGCCGGAAGGCGGGATCGTGGAGCGGGGCGGTCGCCTTGGCCCGGACCGGTTCCTCGGCCCGGACCGGATCGTCGAGTCGGACCGGATCGTCGAGTCGGACCGGAGTCGGCCGGGCGCGCGCGGGTTCGACCGGCCCGCCGGGGACGTAGAGCAGCAGGACCAGCACGCCGAGCAGCCCGATGCAGAAGCTGACCACGAAGACGGCGTCGTACGCGTCGGCGGTGGCCCAGAGCACCGCGAACGCCACCAGCGGGCCGAGCAGGGCGCCGGTGGTGTCCATGGCGCGGTGCACCCCGAACGAGCGGCCGAGGGTCTCGGGCGGGCCGCTGAGCGAGATCAGCGCGTCCCGGGGGGCGGTCCTGATGCCCTTGCCGACCCGGTCGGCGGCCAGTGCGGTGGCCAGGCCGGCCGTCGCGCCGCCGGCCAGCAGCAGCCCGAGCCGGGAGCAGGCGGAGAGCAGGTAGCCGATCCCGGCGATCCGCTTGTGCCGTCCGCTGCGGTCGGCGGCGTGCCCGCCGACCAGCCGGACGACGGCCGAGGCGGCGTTGAACAGGCCGTCCAGGAAGCCGAACTGGAGCGGCGAGAGCCCCAGGCCGAGCACCAGGTAGAGCGGCAGGACGGCGGTCACCATCTCCGAGGAGACGTCGGTGACCAGGCTGACCGTGCCGAGCGCGAGGACGGTCGCGGGGATCCGGCGCCCCGCCCCGCCGCCGGTGGGCGGCGGGGCGGGTACGTCGTCCCGGCGGCCGGTGGTCGCCAGGTAGGTCATCAGTGGCAGCTGTACTTCGGGCTGGTGTCCTTGACCTTGCCGTCGGTGCCGACGTACGTCCAGCCGTAGCCGGTGTCGGTGAAGTCCAGCTTCAGCACGCCGTACTCGCCGCTGATCCGCTTCTGGCTGTTCGGCTGGACGGTCTCGATCGCGTACGGCTCAGCGCCGCCCATCCCGCCGACGATCTCGACGATGCCGGCCGAGGTGGCCTTGCCGTCCGGGTCCTGCGGGGCGAACCGCTCGTAGTGGTGGTCGTGCCCGTTCAGGATCAGATCGGCCTTGGCGGCGTAGAGGATCTTCCACACCGGCTTGGAGACCGGGTCGTTGCCGTGCCCGCCGGAGGAGTACAGCGGGTGGTGCCAGTAGGCCGCGATGCAGGACTTGGCGTTCTTCGCCAGGTCCGCCTTGAGCCAGTCGATCTGGGCGGTCTGGTCGAAGGAGTTGGAGTCGAGGGCGATGAAGTGCCAGTTGCCCTCGTCGAAGCTGTAGTAGCTCTTGCCCTGCGGGTAGGCGATCGCGCCGAAGTACGCCTTGTAGCCGGCCAGCGAGCCCGCCGGGTCGTAGGTCTCGTGGTTGCCCGGGATGGGGTGGGTCTTGGACTTGAAGGCGCCCCAGCTCTTGTCGTAGTAGGCCCGGTAGTCCTCGATCCGGGCGTCGTCGTACTGGTTGTCACCCATCGTCAGGTAGAACTTCGGGTTGATCTGCTGGGCGAGCGCGGCCGTCTTCGGGTGGGCGCAGGCGCTGTCCGAGGCGGTGCACTGGGCCGCGATGTCACCGGCCGCGACGACGGTGAAGGCACCGGTCGGCGTGGTCGGGGAGGAACTCGGGCTCGGGGACGGCGTGGGCGTGGGCGTCGGGGTGGTGGTGCCGCCGAAGTTGCCGTACACGTCGACGCCGAACAGCGAGTAGCCGTACGCGGTGCCCCGGGCGGTGCCGTAGACGCGCAGGTAGCGGCCCTTGCCGCTGAGCCCGGTCCAGTCGTCGGTGCCGCCGTTGCCGGCGGTCTCGTTGGCGAGTCTGGTCCAGGTGCTGTTGTCCTCGGAGATCTCGACCCGGTAGGTCTTGGCGTACGCCGCCTCCCAGGTGAGGTTGACCCGGCTGACGGTGGCGCTGCTCCCGAGGTCGACCTTGACCCACTGCGGGTCCTTGCCCTCGACGCTGGCCCAGCGGGTGGCCGGGTTGCCGTCGAAGGCGTTCTGGGCGGCGTAGGAGGAGCCCTCGGTGGAGGAGGCGGTGGCGGGCTTGCCGGTCGAGATGACGGTGTCGACGGCGGCCCCGGCCCGTTCGGGGGCGACCAGCAACAGGCCGCTCACCAGCAGCAGTACGGCGGCGAGGACGGTACCGACCGTGCCGGGGCCGGTGGTTCCGGGCATTCGGCGGGAAGGTTGGAGCTGAGGGTGCAGGCGCATGACTGAACTCCCTGGCCTGGGAAGGGGGCGAGAGCTGGGCACCGGAGCGGACCGCCACGCCCCGGACGAGGGCGGGCGTTCCGGCGGCCGGGTCAGAGCTCTCGCTGAGCACGTCATGACCTGATGTCAGGGCACCGCGCCGGGCCGCCGCCGTGAATGCTAGCGGTTAGGAAAGTTTCCTACCAGTGCTCGATCCGCTTTGATTGCAGGCCCGTTCGCCTCCGGAGGTCAGTGCCACTGGGAGGATGCGCCGCTGCCGCCGAGGGCCCAGACCAGCAGCAGGATCAGCCCCACGACCAGCAGTACCATCAGCGCGCAGCCGGATATCCCGGTCAGCCGGGATGCTCTCTTCTCGCTCACCCGCCCATCTCAGCCGGGTGGTCAACGAACAGTCAAGTGTGCCTTCCGGTACGAACGTTCAGCGCTCGGCGGCCACCCGGGCGAGCGCCGACTCGGCCCGGTCCAGCTCGGCGGTGAGCGCGGCCCGCAGGGTCGGCAGCAGATCCAGTGCGGCCCTGGCGGCCTCCGGCGGGGCGTCCGGGTCGGCCCGGACGGCCGCCACCGCCGCCTTGAGCGGCATCGGGGTGAGCGCGGTCTCCCAGGCGGCCCGGTGCTCGGCGGTGGCGTAACGGGAGGTCAGGAACTCGATCGGGGTGAGCGCCAGGCCGTCCGTCCGGTCGGGCTCGGCGAGCCGGTGCTCCGGGAGCAGCCAGGCGATGCCGTCCCGGGCGATCAGTTCGAAGGCCCGGTTCTCGTCCGGGGCGGTCGACCTCCCGAGGGTGGCGGCCGCCAGCAGCCGGGTGAGCATCCGCTCCTCCCGCTGGTCGGCGGTGCGCTCGGGGAACGGCCGGTCGCCGATCATCTGCTCCAGGTGGTACCGCTGCCCCCAGTTGCCCACCCAGCGGTGCAGCGCGCCCGCCCTGGTCTCCCGGATCGCCGCCAGCGCCAGCGCCCGGGTGGTCAGGTCGCGCCGGGCCAGCACCGTCGCGTTCTCCGGCCCGTCCTGGGTCAGTGCGGACCGGACGGCGGACACCGCCGGGCCGTCGTACCACCGGAGCGTCCAGCTCTGCCGGGCCGGGTCGTACAACGGCTCGACACTGGTGCGGTGCTGGGTGCCGAGCCGCTCGGCGAGCCGGCGCAGACGCGCCTCACGTGAGGTCTGGGGCATGACCGCACCCTAGCCAGCCGGCCCCGGCGGGCCGCGCGACCCGCCCGGCGGCTCACCCGTCCTGCCGCACCCGCCAACGGCCGGAGGGTCTCAGGCGCAGCGCCGCTCGCCGAAGCCGATCCGCTGGAGCTCCAGGGCGCCGGGCCGGGAGAGCAGGACGGTGCTGGCGCAGCCGTCCACCGGGCCGGCCGTGGCGGCCAGCCGGGCGTGCAGACGGGCGGTGGCCTGCCGGTGCCGGGCGAAGGCGTAGGCGGAGACCCGGCGGCCCCGGGCCCGTTGGCCCTGCTTGGCCTGGAGCGGGCTGCTGTCCAGCACTATCAGGTGCAGCCGGCGGCCCTGCCGGGCGGCCGTCCGGGACAGCCAGCCGCGCACCCAGGGCAGGGTGCCGCAGTCGTGCACCACCAGCGGACCACCCGTCAGCAGGGCGCGGCGCAGCCGCAGGTAGTGCCGCAGGCGCACCAGCGGCCGGTAGAGCGCGTACGGCAGCCAGCCGGGCAGCCGGGCCGCCCAGTGCTCGCGGCTCTGCTGGGAGTCGATCACCGGTGCGCCGGCGCAGCGCCGCATCAGGGTGCTCTTGCCGCTGCCGGGCAGGCCGGAGACCACCACCAGGTCGTCGGCCGGGTAGTGCAGCACCGCCGGGGTCGGCCCCCGGCGGAGGTCGTGCAACCCGTGCGGTCGCAGCGGCTCGGGCCCACCCGGCCCACAGGCCCCCCGGGGCCGGCCGGGCACCCGCGGGCCGGCCACGGTCGTCCGGACGGGGCCCGGACTGGCGGTCTCGTGCACTGCCCCTCCTCCACGATCCCGAAGACCTGCCCTGATCGGGCCCGCCTTCACCAAGAAAGAGTAATGGGCCGGGCCGACGGCGGACCGGCCCGTGTCCCACCGGCACCCGCCCGCAGCGGCTTCGGGACCGGGTCGTGACGTTGCGGAGGACACCGTGGCCGGACTGTTGCCGTTTCCTTGCGGTGCGAATGATCTTGGCTGGCCGGTTCGTGGCATTCTGGTCGGTCTCGGACGGGCAGACAGTGGGCGGGTAGGGGGCGGTACGGATGAGGTTCTGCTTTCTGGTGGAGGAGCAGTACCGGAACGACGGCATACCGGTGGACGTGGTCCGGCAGCTGGCGGACTGGGGCCACCGGGTGGACGTGCTGCGCCCGGGCGGCTCGCTGCTCGACCTGGGCCGCCTGGTGCGGGCGGGCAGCCATGACGCGTGGGTGCTGAAGACCGTCTCCGGCGGCCCGGGGCTCGGCCTGCTGGAGGCCGCCGCGGCGGCCGGGCTGACCACGGTGAACGACGCCCGGTCGATCCGGTGCGTCCGGGACAAGGCCAGCGCGGCGGTCCGGGCGGCCGGGCTGGGACTGCCGGTCCCCGAGACCTGGGCGGCGGCCCGGCTGTCGGATCTGGCGCAGATCCCCGCCGACCGTTACCCGCTGGTGGTGAAGCCGGCCGAGGGCAGCCAGGGGCGGTCCGTGCACCGGGTCGACGACCCCGGGCAACTGGTGCTGGCCGCCGGTGAGTTCGCGGGAGAGGGGATGCTGATAGCGCAGCCCTGGGTGCAGAACTCCGGCATCGACCTCAAGGTCTACTGCGTGGACGGCGAACTGTTCGGCACCGAGCGGACCTCGCCGCTGGTGCCGGGCAAGCGGAAGGAGCGGCCGGTGCCGCTCAGCGCCGAGGTGGCCGCGATCGCCGCCGAGGTCGGCGCGGTCTACGGGCTCGACCTGTACGGCGTGGACGTCGTGCTCGGCCCGGACGGGCCGATCGTGGTGGACGTGAACGACTTCCCGAGCTTCCGTCAGGTGCCGGACGCCGTCCCCCGGGTGGCCCGGGCGATCATCAACCTGGCCCGGCGGGGCGCCGCGTCGCCGGCCCCGGTGCTGCCGGTGCCCCGGGTGGAGCTGGACCCGGTGGGCGGGGGTGTGCGGTGAGGGTCGGTGTGATCGCCCGCGACCCCCGGCACCCGCTGCTGACCGCGACGGCGGCGCTGCTCACGGCGGTCGGGCACTGGGTGGAGTTCGCCGCCCCGGACCCGGCCGACCCGGCCGACGTCTACCTGCTCAAGGCCCGCACCCCCGCCGCGCTGGCACTGGCCCGGCGGCTGGAGGCGGCGGGCGCGGTAGTGCTCAACTCGGCCGCCGCCACCGAGCGTTGCCAGGACCGGGCGCTGATGGCCGAGCTGGCGGGGACGGCCGGGCTGCCGTTCGCGCCGTCCCTGTCGCCGAACGCGCTGCGCTACCCGCTGGTGGTGAAGAGCCGGCACAGCCGCAAGGACGACCTGGTGGCCAAGGTGCTGGACCGGGCCGAACTGGACGAGCTGCGCCGGCAGTGGCCGGGCGAGCCGCTGATCCACCAGGAGTTCGCGCCGGGCGACGGCTGGGACCGCAAGCTCTGGGTGGTCGGCCGGCAGGTGTTCGGCGAGCTCCGCCGCTCCGAGCTGGCGGCCGGCTCCGGATCCGAGAGCTGGACCGTCCCGCTGGAGCTGGCCGAACTGGCGCTCTGGGCGGGGGAGGTGTTCGGTCTGGAGATCTACGGTGTGGACGTGCTGGAGGTGGACGGCGACCCGCTGGTGGTGGACGTGAACGCCTTCCCGGGCATCCGGGGCCAGTTGGGGGCCCCGGAGGCGTTGGTCCGGTTGGTGCAGCGGCAGGTCCCGGGCCCGGCCCGGGAGGGCGCCCGCTGGCTACGCGGGGCGGGCGGTGGCTGGGGGCAGTGACCCGTCGAGCCAGGCCGGGGTGCGGAAGCTGCCGCCGTACATCGGGAGTTCGATCTGCCCGCCGTAGCGGGCGAGCTGGTCCCACGGACGGTTCAGCCCGGTGGAGCCGTACCGGCGGACCCGGGTGACCGCGTCCAGGTCGAGCACGTCCACCAGGATCTCCTCGCCCGGACCCGCCTGCTGGCGCACCGTGCCCTCCGGGTCGACGATCGCGCTGCCGCCGACGGCGGCCGGGTCGGCGGCGTTCACGTTCACCACGTAGACCTGGTTGGTCCAGGCGTTGGCCCGGGCGCAGACCAGCTCCATCTCCCGGTCCCGGGTGGGGGTCAGGGTCGGTTGGACGATCACCTCGGCACCGAGCCAGGCGAGCTGGCGGACGGTCTCCGGGAAGGAGCCGTCGTAGCAGATCGCCAGGCCGATCCGGGTCAGGCCGGGGATCTCGAAGACCACGAACTCGCCCCCCGGGACGGCCTGTTCGTACGGCTGCCAGGGGAAGATCTTGCGGTAGCGGGCGACGATCTCGCCCTGCGGGGAGACCGCGACGGCGGTGTTGTGGACGGTCCCGTCCGGGGTCCGCTCGAACAGGCTGCCCGGGATCAGCCAGAGGCCGGTCTCCACCGCCAGGGCGCAGATCCGGTCGGTGAGCGGCCCCGGGATCGGGACGGCGACCTGCTCCATCCAGTCGGCGGGGGCGGCCGCCAGCAGTGGCCCCTCGGCGGCCAGCAACAGCTCGGGCACCACGACCAGTTGGACGTGCGGGAAGAGCGCGCGGGTGGACCGGACCTGGGTGGCGAAGCGCTGCCAGCTCGCCTCGGGGTCGTACGGGACGGGGCTGGTCTGGACGGCGGCGACGGCGAGTGTGCGCATGGTGCGGATCAGTCCTCGGTGACGGTGAGTCGGGTGACGGCGGTCCGGCCGTCGCGGAAGAAGCGGCCGAACCGGGTGCGGGCGGCCAGCATGGCCAGTGCCCCGGTGGCGATCGAGCCGACGCCGAGCAGGAAGACCCCGCCGACGCCGTGGAAGGAGGTGCTGCCGTAGCCGGGGTCGTACATGTCGACCGCGCTGCGGACGAAGGCGGCCAGCATCGCCAGCCCGCCCAGCAGCGGCAGCACCCCGCGCAGCAGCAGGTCGCGCGGGGAGTCGCGGAGCCGGGAGCGGAAGTACCAGACGCAGGTGAGCGCGGTGGTGCCGTAGTAGCAGGCGATCAGCAGGCCGATGCAGAGGATGGCGTCGCCCAGGAAGCCGCCGGGGAGCAGGGTGAGCAGGACCAGCAGGGCGGCGGTGGCGGTGCCGAAGAAGACCGTCCCGAAGCCGGGGGTGCGGTGGCGCGGGTGGATCCGGGCGAACGCGGCCGGCAGGGCGCCGTGCGCGCTCATCGACAGGGCGCCGCGCGAACTGCTGACCAGACTGGTGAGCAGGGCCGAGACCGCCGAGACGCAGACCGCCAGCTGCATCACCTTGGCGAGCGCGGTGCCGAGCACCGGCGGGGCGAGGGTGGCCAGGACGTCACCCGCGCTGTCCGGGTTGCCCAGGCCGATGCCGGTGTCGCCCGTCCCGGCGTAGCCGATCGCGGCGAAGGCGGTGAACAGGTAGCTGCCGAGCAGGATCAGGGTGGAGATGACGGCGGCCTGGCCGGAGACCCGGCTGCCGTCCCTGGTCTCCTCGTTGGCGGTGATCAGGGCGTCCCAGCCCCAGTAGATGAACAGACAGAGCAGCACCGCCTCGGCGAAGGAACCGAAGTCGGCGAAGCCCAGCGGGTCGAGCCAGGCGAGGGAGGGCGTCTCGGCGCCGGGGCGGACGAAGGCGGCCACCCCGAAGCCGAGCAGCGCGAACAGCTGGAGGCCGAGCATCACGTACTGGACCGAGGCGGCCAGTTGCAGGCCGCGGTGCGCGGTCGCGGTGGCACCGGCCAGCAGCAGCAGGGCGGTCACCGCGACCGCCGCCTCCGAGTCGGCGAGGCCGGTCAGGCCGAGCAGGTCCAGCAGGTAGGAGGCGCCGACCCGGGCGAGCGCGGCCATGGCGAGCTGGGTGGCCACCTGCGGCACCCAGCCGTTGGCCAGCCAGCCCACCGAGGGGCCGAAGGCACGGGTGGTCCAGACGAAGCCGGTCCCGCAGTCGGGCATCTCCCGGTTGAGCTCGCGGAAGGCGAAGGCGGTCAGCAGGATCGGGACGAAGCCGAGCAGCAGGGCGGCCGGGGCCAGCTGACCGACGGTCAGGGTCACCAGCCCCAGGGTGACCGCGATGCTGTAGGCGGGGGCCACCGAGGACAGCCCGAGGGCGACCGCGGCCGCCAGGCCCACCGATCCGCCGCGCAGTCCCTTGTCGGTGGTGCGGGCTGCCGGTGGGCCCGGTCTGTCCTCGATGTCGGTCGGGTTCGTGGTCATGGCGCGCTCCTCGGGGGTTGGCCGCTTGTTAAACGTGGATTTAAGAGGAGTGCGTCGCTGTGGTCAAGGGCTGGAGCGCTATTGTTAAACCGGAAGAGAACACGGCAGGGACGGAGGCCGACGTGGCGGCGAAGAAGGGCAAGGGCGGCGAGGCCCGGCGGGCGGAGCTCGGTGAGGCGGTGCAGCGGGCTCTGCTGACCCGGGGGCTGGAGGGGCTGCGGCTGCGCGACATCGCCGAGGAGGCGGGGGTGACGCCGGCGGCCGTGCTCTACTACGGCGACCTCGACGGGCTGGTGCACGCGACGTACCAGCAGGCCATCGAGCGCTACAGCCAGGAGCGGGAGGCGGCGGCCGACCGGTTCGCCGACGCCCGCGACAAGCTCGGGGCCTGCATCGACAACGGGGTGGCCGGCGGGCCGGAGGACGCGCTGACCCGGCTGCTGTTCGAGTACTGGCCGCGCTGCCTGCGGGACGCCCGGGCCGCGGCGCTGGACAGCGCACTGACGGAACGTCAGATCGCGGTCTACGCAGGGATTCTGGTACTGGGTCAGGCGCAGGGGCACTTCACCCTGAACGACCCGCCCCGGCTGCTGGCGGCCAACTTCGTGGCGATGGAGGACGGGTACCAGATGGAGGTGCTGGCCGGTCGACGGACCAGGGCCGAGGTGATCTCCGCGCTCGGCGCCTACGCCCGCGCGGCGACCGGCTACGATCCGGCGACCCGGAGCTGACCGGGCCGGGCCGCCGCCCGGTCGCCCGCCCTGGTCGCCTGCCCCGGCCGACGCCCGCCCGGCCGGGCCCGTGGGGGCTTCCGGCCGGGCGGGCGGGGCGGTTCACCAGGCCGGGACGACCTGCTCGCCGGTGTCGGCGCGGTGGACGGTGATGGCCTCGACCGGGCAGAACTCGGCCGCCTCGGTGAGCCGGTCGAGCTGGACCGGGGTCGGGGTGAGCAGCTGGACCCGGCCGTCCGGACCGAGGGTCAGGTCGGCGGGGGCGGTGGCGGCGCAGCTGCCCGTGCCGACGCAGCGGGTGCGGTCGACCCGGCTCTCCAGCGGGGCGCTCACCAGGTGACCGGGAGGGTGAGCGGGCTGCGGGTGAGCAGGCCCTCGCGCCACTCGATCTGCTCGACGGGGTGGGCGAGCCGGAGCTCGGGCAGCCGGGCGGCCAGGCTGTGCAGACCGGACTCCAGCTCCATCCGGGCCAGCCAGGCGCCGAGGCAGTGGTGCGGACCGGCGCCGAAGGTCAGGGTGGGCGCCTCGGCCGCGGCGAACAGGTCGGGCCACTCGCCCTCGCCCGCCACGGTGTGCACCGCCGGGTCGTGGTTGGCCGAGAAGGTGTCGGCGGCGACCACGGCGCCGGCCGGGATGGTGACCCCGCCGATCTCCAGCTCCTCGGTGGCCCGCCGGAGCATCCCCGGCAGCGCCGTCCGGTCGCCCAACGGGATGGTGCGCAGCAGCTGTTCGGTGGCGGCGCCGGCCTCCTCGCGGGAGGCGCCGATCCGGGCCCAGGCCGCCCGGTCCTCGGAGAGCAGGAAGACCAGTGCGTTGCCGAGCGTGGTCATGGTGGTCTCGTGCCCGGCGACCACCAGGCCGAGCACCAGCTTGGTGAGCTGCATCTCGGTGACGCCGTCGGTGTCGTCGGCCGCCTGGACCAGGCTGCTGACCAGGTCGTCGCCGGGGTTCTTGCGCCGCTCCAGCACCAACTCGAAGCAGAAGGCGCCGAATTCGGCCATCGCCTGCTGGATCTCCTCGGCGGTGTAGGCCGTGGTGGAGAGCGCGTGGTCGCTCCAGTCGCCGAGCTTGCGCAGGTCGAGGCCGTCCAGGCCCATCAGCCGGCTGATCACCGCGACCGGCAGCCGGCGGCTGTAGGCGGCGACCACGTCGGCGGGGGCGGGCTGGGCCACCAGCTCGTCGATCAGCTCCTCGATGACCGTGGAGACCCATGGCCGCCAGCGCTCGATCGCCCGTGGGGTGAAAGCGCGTTGGACGGTGCGGCGGAGCTTCTGGTGCTCGACGCCGTCGATGTTGAGCAGGCCGTCCGGGTCGTCCAGCAGGTTCGGGATCACCGAGAGCGCGGGCGCGTCCGGCGCGTAGAGCGAGGCCCGGTCCAGCCGCGGGTCGGTGAGCGCCTGCCGGACGTCGGCGTGCCGGGTGAGCAGCCAGGCCGGGGTGCCGGTGGGGAGTTCGGTGAGCCGAGGCGGACCCGGTTCGGCCTGGCGCAGGCAGTGCAGGGGGACGAGGGGAGCGGTGGTCATGACTGCTTCTTCCTCTGCTGGTGGTGCCGAGGGGTACGGGGCCGGGGGACGGGGCGGACATCGACGGAGCGAGTCCGGGCCACCACCGACCGTAACCTCCCGGTGCCGCGTCCGACAGGGCGTGAACCGGCCAAGCGGGCGCGCCCTTTCGGTCAGCGGGCGCGCCCCGTCGACTGCCGCCCCGTCAGACCCCGTTCTCGGCCGGCAGCCGCCCGCTGCGGACCGCGGCGACCAGGTCGGCGTGGTCGGCCTCGGTCCGGTCCGCGTAGGCCACCGCGAAGGCGGCGATCGCCTCGTCCAGCGCCTCGTTCTTGCCGCAGTAGCCGGAGACCACGGCCGCGTCCACGGTGTGCGCGTGCGCCCGGGCCAGCAGCGCACCGGTCAGCCGGCCGTAATCGTCGAGCTGCCCCGGCTGCAGCGCGGCCGGGTCCACGCTGCCCTTGCGGTTGCGGAACTGCCGTACCTGGTAAGGGAGTCCGTCCACCGTGGTCCAGCCCATCAGGGTGTCGCTGACCACCTGCATCCGCTTCTGGCCGAGCACCACCCGCTGGCCCTCGTGCCCGGTCGGACCGGCCACCGGGTACCCGGCCCTGGCCAGGTGCGGCAGCAGCACCGAGGGACGGGCCTCCTTGACCTGGAGCACCAGGGCCTCGCCGCGCTGGTCGAGCAGCAGCACCACGTAGGAGCGGGTGCCGACACTGCCGGTGCCGACCACCCGGAAGGCCACGTCCTGGACGCTGTACCGGGAGAGCAGCGGGTGCATCTCGGCCGGGACGGTGCCCAGGTACCCGGTCAGCGCGGCGGCCACCGCGCCGGCGGTGCGGTCGTCGACCTCGCTGAGCACCGGCGGCGACGGGGTGAACCGGTGCCGGCCGTCCGGGTCCTCGACGGTGGACCGGGAGGCGAACCGGGCGCTGGTGTTGCGCAGCGCCTTGGCGGCCACCGCGCTGATCACGTCCTGGAGTTCGTGCGCGTCGGCGACGCTGACCAGGTGCTCGTCGGCGATCGCGTTCCACGCCTCTATCGCCGGCAGTGCGGACAGCACCCGCATGGTCCGGCGGTAGGAGCCGACCGCGTCGAACGCGGCGCTGCGGCACTCGTCCTCGCCCGCGCCGGCCTGACGGCCGGCCAGCACCAGGCTGGCGGCCAGCCGCTTGAGGTCCCACTCCCAGGGGCCGGGCACGGTCTCGTCGAAGTCGTTGATGTCCATCACCAGCCGGCCCCTGGCGTCACCGTAGAGGCCGAAGTTGGCGGCGTGCGCGTCCCCGCAGAGCTGGGCGGTCAGACCGCTGGTGGGACCGGTGGTCAGGTCGTGCGCCATCAGCCCGGCGGAGCCGCGCAGGAAGGCGAACGGCGAGGCGGCCATCCGCCCGGTGCGGATCGGCACCAAATGCGCCAGTCGCCCGACGTTGGCCGAGCAGACCGCCTCGACCACGTCCGGCCGGTCGGGCGGCAGCTCCAGCTGGTGGTGCGACTCGCGCGGCGTCTTCTCCCGCAGCCGCTTGCCGCGCCGTCTCGCCCCGCCCTGCGGCGGCCACGCCGCGAACCCCTCGACCTCGAAATCCCGCACTTCGACCCCTCCCGTACCCGGTTGACCGGAGGTACGGTACCGCGCGCCGGGCCCGCCGAGCAGGCACGTAGCATTCCGGTATGGCCCATGACCTCGGTGCGCTCGGTGACTCCTTCCACGACTTCTGGCGGGAGCGGCACCTGGCCACCCTCACCACGCTGCGGCCGGACGGCAGCCCGCACGTCGCCCCGGTCGGGGTGAGCTACGACCCGGAGGCGCGGATCGCCCGGGTGATCACCAGCGGCAGCAGCCGGAAGGCGCGCAACGTGCTGGCGGCCGGGGAGGCCGGGCTGCGGGTGGCGGTCTGTCAGGTGGCCGGTGCCCGGTGGTGCACGCTGGAGGGCACGGCCGTGGTCCGGTCCGAGCCGGCGGCGGTGGCCGAGGCGGAGCGCCGGTACGCGGAGCGGTACCAGGCGCCGCGGGTCAACCCGGCCCGGGTGGCGATCGAGATCACGGTGGAGCGGGTGCTCGGCCGGTTCTGAGTGGTTCTCGGCCAGAGTGAAGGACGGGACGTTTATCGGCTGTTGAGCCGGGCGGGGCAGCATCTGCGGAGTCGCAGACCCGTACCGTCAGATGCCGTCAGATTGCGAAGCCCTCACCGTGAACGAGCAGGAAACCGCCAACTTCCAACGGCTGCTGGACCGGCTGGCCGGCTACTTCGAGGCGGACCGCACGACGGTCCGGAGCGGTGACCCGCTCCGGACCGAACACACTCTGCCGGTCGGTCAGTTGACCGCGACCGCGGACCAGGCCGCGGCGACCGCCGCGTACTCGGTGCTGCCGGCCCCGTAGAGGTCGGTGGCGGCCTTGAGGGTGGCGGTGCGGGCGCCCGCGTAATTGGTGCCCGACGTCATGTAGACCGTCAGCGCGCGGTACCAGATCTTGCCGAGCTTGTCCCGGCCGATGCCGGAGACGGTGGAGCTGTTGCAGGTCGGGCTGTCGTAGGGGACGCCGTTGACCACCCGGCTGCCGCTGCCCTCGGCCAGCAGGAAGGCGAAGTGGTTGGCCACGCCGGAGGAGTAGTGCACGTCCAGCCCGCCGACGCTGGAGCTCCAGCAGTCGGCGGACTTGGTGTCCCTGGAGGGCCTGTCCATGAAGCGCAGCGCCTCCTTGCCGAAGCCGGGCTTCACGATCTCCTCGCCGATCAGGTAGTCGCCGGTGTCGCTGCCGTTGGCGGCGTACCACTCCACCAGGGTGCCGAAGATGTCCGAGGTGGCCTCGTTCAGGCCGCCGGACTCGCCGGAGTAGGTGAGCTTGGCGGTCCGGGAGGTGACGCCGTGCGACATCTCGTGCCCGGCCACGTCCAGCGAGACCAGCGGGCCGAAGACGGTGCCGTCACCGTCGCCGTAGGTCATACAGAAACATGAATCCTGCCAGAACGCGTTGTTGTAGTTGCTGCCGTAGTGCACCCGGTTGTAGGCGCCTTTGCCGTCCCCGGCGATGCCGGTGCGCCCGTGCACGTTCTTGTAGTAGTCCCAGGTGACGTTGGTGCCGTACTGGGCGTCCACCGCCGCGCTGGAGCGGTCGGTGGTGGCACCGGTGCCCCAGTGGTTGTCGGCGTCGGTGAACAGGGTCGCGGGCGCCCGGCTGAAGCAGATCGAGCCGAGGCACAGGTCGGTCTTGTTGGCCGCGTCGCCGGTGTAGGTGTTGCCCCGGGTCGGGTCCTTGAGCTGGTAGGTGGAGCCGGAGACCGTCGACTCCAGCGGGACGGTGCCGCCGTAGAGCGACTGCCCGTCGCCGGTCGCGGTCTCGATGGCGTCCCAGGCGTCGATCTGCGCACCGGTGCGGGCGTCCACCAGGACGGTGCGGGCGACCGGGTTGCCGAGCGTGTCCTGCCCGGCGGCGGTGGTCTGCCAGGCCAGCCGGGGTGCGCCGTGCAGCGCGTCGATCACCAACTGCGGCGTGGCATCGGCCTGCTGGACGGCCCGGCCCGCGGCCTTGGCGGCGCGGCCGAGCTCACCCACGGCCAGCTGCCCGGCCCGGTCGGCGGAGACGGCGGGCGTGGTGGAGCCGACGGCTATCGGGCCGGCCACCGCCAGGTCGGTGGACCTGGTCGCGCCGGCGGGCGTCAGATGGACGATCAGGTCGCCGCCCAGCACGGGCAGTCCCGCGTACGTGCGGTCGAACCGGACGTGCCGGCTGCCGTCCTGGTCGGTCACCACGTCCCGGACGGTCCGGCCCTGGCCCGGGCCTGACAGGCCGGCCCGGTCGAGAGCGGCCTCGGCGCCGGCGATGCCCGCCGCGCGGGCGGCCGAGGCGGCGCCCCCGGACGGGACGGCCGGTGCGGCGGTGGTGGTCAACGCGCCGGCGGCCAGGGCGACCACGGTGGCGACTGCGGCGGTGCGCATGCGGATGTGCATCGTGCTCCTCGGATCTCGGGGGCGCCGGACGGAGCGGGCCGTGGATCGGCCCGGTCCCCGGGCGGGAGGCGATGAGACAGACTGCGATCCGGCAGCGAACCGTCGAGCGCACGCGAGAGGGGAGGCGCTGTACGTATGGGAGCTGGAAGGGGCGGACGCTGCCGGGACGCCTTTTCTACATGTACCGGTCACGTCGTGTCCAGGGTGCGGACGCGTGGCGCCCGCCCCTTCCGTCGGCGTCAGGCGCCCGGGAACGCCTCCTGGATCGCGGTCCAGAGCCGGACCCGTCCGGCCAGTGCGGTGCGCACGGTCTCCGCGCAGTCGTCCCACTTCTGCTGGTCGTCGCCGCACAGGTCGATCAGCATCTGCATCGCCATCGGGGTGTGCATCTCGCCGTCCACCTCGATGTGCCGGGCCAGGTAGTCCTTGAAGACGGTGAGCACGCCGTCCGGGTCCTCGATCCGGATCACCTGCTCGAACATCTCCGGGATCAGGTCCTCGCGGCCGAAGGCGAAGGCCGCCGCCCGGCAGTGCACCGGCGCGTTCTCGATGATGCTCCAGGTGACCGAGGTGAAGTCGGCCGCCGCCGAGGGCACCTGAGCCAGCTTCAGCGCCTCGGGCACCGCGGTGCCCTGGCCCAGCCGCTCCAGGAAGGCGGTCACCGGCGCGGTGTCGGCGCCCGCCTGGCGCATCCCGTCGAGGTAGAGCTCGAAGTGGCTGATGAAGCCGTCGCCCAACTCGTCGCTCTCCTCCACCAGCACGATCTCGTTGATCAGTCTGCGGCTGGCGGTCGGACCGGTCGGCACCCACGGCACGTCCACACCGGTGAGCTCGCGCTGCAGGCTCTTCAGCAGCGACATGAAGTCCCAGACCGCGAAGACGTGCCGTTCCAGGAAGGTGCGCACCCGGGCCTGGCTGTTCAGCTCGGCGTAGATCGCGTGCTCCACCACCTGGCGGCGCAGCGGCTCGATGGCCGCCTGCAGGCCGGACAGGCCCGGGTGCGTACGGTCCCAGCTGTAACGGTTGTCGGACATCTCTGCTCCAAGGGTGGTCAGTGCTTGAGGGTGGCGTGCACGGCGTGCCGGAGCTGCTCCCGGCCGGGCTGGAGCGCCCGGTCGAGCTCGCGGGCGAACGGCAGCACGGCGCCGTCCGGGCGGGTGATCCGGCGAGGTGGTGCGGTCAGGCGGTACTGCTCGGCGGCGGTGGCCAGGATCTCGGCCCCGATCCCGCAGCTGCGGTTGGAGTCGTCGATCACCACCAGCCGCCCGGTCTTCTCCAGCGAGGTGCCGAGCGCCTCCCAATCGAAGGGGTACAGGGTGCGCGGGTCAAGTACCTCGACCGAGATTCCCTCTTCGGCCAACTCTCTTGCCACCGCCAGGGATTCGTGCACCAGATGGCCGACGGCGACCACCGTGACATCGGTGCCGGCCCGGTGCACCCGGGCCTGCCCGAGCGGGATCACCGGCAGCGGCCCGGTGACGTCGTCCCGGACGCCGAGCGCGGCCGCCGGGGCGAACACCACCACCGGGTCCGGGTCGGCGATCGCCGACCGGAGCAGCCCGTAGGCATCGGTCGGGGTGGCGGGCACCACGGTCTTCACGCCCATGTGTGCGAACAGCCCGTACGGGTGGTCCGAGTGCTGCCCGGCCCAGCCGTCCCGGGAGCCCGAACCCGGTACCAGGCAGGTCAGCGGCACGCCGGTCTGACCACCGGTCATCAGGGAGAACTTGTGTGCCTGGTTGACCAGTTGCTCGAAGACCAGGAAGAGCAGCGAGGGGATCTGGAACTCGATCACCGGCCGCAGCCCGGCCAGTGCCGCGCCGACCGCCACCCCGGTGAAGCCCTGCTCGGAGAGCGGGGTGTCCACCACCCGGCTCGCCCCGAACCGCTTCTGCAGCCCGAGGGTGGGGCCGGCCAGACCGGCGCCGATGTCCTCGCCGAGCAGGCAGACGGTGGGGTCCTCGGCCAGTGCGTCGGCCAGCGCCCGGTTCAGCGCCTTGGTGTAGGAGAGCCAGCTCATGCCACCGCCCCCGCCCGGGGCCGCAGCCCGCTCGCGTACAGGTGGTCGCAGGCGCCGGCCGGGTCGGGCACGGGTGAGCTCAGTGCGAACTCCCGCGCCCTGTAAAGCTGTTCGGTCACCTCGGCGTCGATCGCGGTGGTGTCGCCGACCAGGGCGGCGGCCGCGGCGAGCGGGTCGCGGGCGCGCCAGGCGGCCTGCTCCTCGGCCGGGCGGTAGTCCAGTTTGATCCGTCGCTCCATGGTGTGGTGCCCCTCGAACCGGTACGTCCGGCACTCCAGGAAGCTCGGCCCGCCGCCCGAGCGGGCCCGGTCCACCGCCGCCAGGGCGGCTTCCCGGACGGCCTCGGTGTCCATCCCGTCCACCGCCACCGCCGGGATGCCGAACGCCTCGGCCCGCCCCAGCGCGCTGCCCGCCACCGCGACGGCGGCCGGCAGGGTGGTGGCGTAGCCGTTGTTCTCGCAGACGAAGACCACCGGCACCCGCCACATCGCGGCCAGGTTGAAGGACTCCAGCAGGACGCCCTGGTTGAGGGCGCCGTCGCCGAAGAAGCTCACCACCACCCGCTGCTCACCGGCCAGTTGGGCCGCCCAGGCGGCGCCGACCGCGATCGGCGCGCCCGCGCCGACGATGCCGTTGGCGCCCAGGATGCCGAGCGAGAAGTCGGCGGCGTGCATCGAGCCGCCCCGGCCCCGGTTCAACCCGGTGGTGCGGCCGAGGAGTTCGGCCAGCAGCCGGGCCGGGTCGGCGCCCTTGGCGAGCACGTGGCCGTGGCCCCGGTGGGTGCTGGTCAGCCGGTCCTCCGGCCGCAACGCCGAGCAGACCCCGACCGCCACGGCCTCCTGGCCGATGTACGGATGGGTACCGCCGACGATGTCGCCCGAGCGGACCAGCTCCAGGGCCAGCTCCTCGAAGCCGCGGATCAGCCGGACCATCCGGTAACGGTCCCGGGGGGAGTGGAGGCTCATACCGCCCCTTGCCAGATCGGCGGGCAGAACTCCGGGTCGGCGTAGTCGGGGCGGCCGTCGGCGGTGCGGCGGACCAGCACGTCGTGGTTGTAGGCCACCGGGGTGCCGTCGGGGCGGGTGTGGGCGCGGTACTCGTTGGCGCCGTCCTGCAGGTGCAGCGAGACCGCCCGGCGCGGGATCCCGGCCAGGTTCGGGCCGCTGCCGTGGTAGGTGCGGCAGTGGTGGAAGCTGACGTGCCCGCGCGGGATCACCATCGGGATCTTGCGGACCTCGGCACCGTTGTACTCGGCGTTCTCGACCAGCAGTTGCTCCAGCTCGCTGCGGTCGCGCTGCGCGAAGTGCCGGCTGGAGTCCTCCTCGGCGGGCCGCTCCCGCCAGCGGTGGCTGCCGTCCACCATGGTGATGGTGCCCAGCTCCTCGCCGCAGTCGTGGAACGGGACGAAGGCGGTGAGCATCCGCTCGGAGGTGCTGGTGGCCCAGTAGTGCCGGTCGAAGTGCCAGGGCACCTGGTTGCTCGGCTCGCCGGCGATCGGCGGCTTGTAGATCAGGGTGGACTGGAAGACCCGGATCTCCTCGGCCCCGGCCAGCAGCGCGGCGACGGCGCCGAGCAGCGGCTTGCGGAGGATCCGCCCGATCGCCTCGCTCTCGTAGTGCACGTAGTCGTTGTGCCGCTGGACCGGCCCGTGCGAGGGCTCCCAGGCGGCCAGGTGCGGCGGGCGGACCGGCAGCGTGCGGTCCCGGTGGCCCTCGTAGTACTTCTCGGTGGCGTCCTGGAGGAGGTCGAGCTCCTCGTCGGTGAAGACCTTCCGGGAGAGGTACCAGCCGCGCTCGGCGTACTCGGCCACCTCGTCCGGCGTCGGCAGCAGCGCGCGCTCGGCCTCGGTCAGTTCGAACTCGGTCATCGGTGCTCCTCAGTTGGCCGGGGTGGTGGCGTGCTGGCGTTCGACGGCCTCGTACAGGGCCCGGATGTTGGCGGAACCGAAGGTGCCCGCGCCCTGACGCTCGATCAGCTCCAGGAAGAAGGTCCGCCGGTCGTGCGCCGAGCGGGTGAAGATCTGGTACAGCTGGCCGCCGTGGTCCTGGTCGACCAGCACGTTCAGCTCCCGCAGGGTCTCCACCGGGACGTTGGTGGCCCCGATCCGCTCCGGCAGCGCCTGGTAGTACGTCTCCGGGGTGGAGAGGAACCGCACGCCGCGCCGGGTGAGTTCGCGCACCGCGACGGCGATGTCCCCGGTGTGGAAGGCCAGGTGCTGGACGCCCGAACCCTCGTGCCGGTCCAGGAAGGTGTCGATCTGGCCCGGTGAGCGGGCGGTGTCCGGCTGGATCAGGGTGAAGGTGACCAGGCCGGACGGGCTCTGCACGACGCTGGAGTCCATCGCCTGGGCGCCGACCTCGATGTACTCGTCGAAGATCCGGCGGAAGCCGAGCGCCTGCTCGCAGAACTTCACCGCGTCGGGCAGCTCCCCGGCCGGTACGCAGAGCGCGGCGTGGTCGAGGAACTGGAGCAGCTCGGCGGCGGCCCCTCCCGGGTGCGGCGCAGGGGGCGCCTCCGGGAGGGGTTCGGGCAGTGCCACGAAGCGCAGGGCCACGTCACCGAAGCCCGCCACCAGACCCGGGGCGAGCGGCCGGGCGCCGTTGCGCAGCGCCTGGTCGAGCGCGGCGGCCGGATCGGCGCAGCCGAGCGCGAAGACCGCCACCCCGTCCCCGTGCCTGGCCACGAACTCGGCCACCGGGTGGGTGGGTTGCTCGGCCGAGCTGAGCAGGAAGCGGATCGTGCCCTGGCGCACCCAGACCCGGCGCACCCCCGGCTCGGCGGCGACCGGTGGCTCCAGGGCGAAGGCGTACGCCTCCACCAGGTAGGCGGCGAACCGGTCCGCGTCGGCGCAGTGGAACTCGACGTGGGCGATGCTCTGGATGCTCAACGGATCTCTCCCGGCTGGAATCTGGTGGCGCGGGTGGACGGCGGGCCGAAGATCAGGCTCAGGTTGTGACCGCCGAAGGCGAAGGAGTTGGTGAGCGCGGCGCGGACCGGTCCGGTGCGCGCGGCGCCCCGGACGTGGTCGAGATCGCAGGCCGGGTCGGGGTCGTCCAGGTTGAGCGTGGGCGGCAGTTCGCCCCGGGCCACGGCCAGCACCGAGACCACCGCCTCGACCGCACCGGCCGCCCCCAGCAGATGGCCGGTGGAGCCCTTGGTGGAGCTGACGGCGGGCTGGGTTGAGCCGAACACGTCGCGCAGGGCGGCGGATTCGGCCTGGTCGCCGAGCTTGGTGCCGGTGCCGTGCGCGTTGACGTAGTCCACGTCGCCAGGGGCCAGGCCGGCGCTGCGCAGGGCCAGCCGCATCGCGTCGGCGGCGCCGGAGCCGTCCGGACGGGGCATGGTCGGGTGGTGCGCGTCGGTGCTGCCGCCCCAGCCGACCAGGTCGGCATAGCCCGCCACGCCCCGGGCGTCGGCGTGCTCGGGCCGCTCGATCACCAGGACGGCGCTGCCCTCGCCGAGTACGAAGCCGTTCCGACGCGCGTCGAACGGGCGGCTGGCCTGCGCCGGGTCGTCCCACCCCTGGGCCAGTGCCCGGGCGTTGGTGAAGGCGGCGGCGACGGTGGGGTGCAGGGAGGACTCGCTGCCGCCGCAGACCACCACGTCCGCGTCACCCGCCCGGATCAGCCGGAGCGCCTCGGCGATCGCCTGGGCGCCGGCCGCGCAGGCCGTGACCGGGGCCGAACTATAGCCCCGGGCACCGTACTTGATGGCGATCCGGGCCGCCGCCATGTTGGCCAGCATGCCCGGCAGCAGGTACGGGCTGACGGCGGGCCGGCCGCGCTCCAGGCGGCGGTGGGACTGCTGCTCGAAGGTCTCCAGGCCCGCGCCGCCGGTGCCCAGCACCACGGCGATCCGGTCCGGCGCGACGTCCCGGCCGACCACGATCCCGGCGTCGGCCAGCGCGTCGTCCGCAGCGGCCAGCGCCAGCAGCACGAACCGGTCCACGCAGCGGGTCTCGGTCGGCGGCAGCACCTCGCGGCCGTCGATCGCCGGGGCGATGCCGGCGGCCGGCAGCCAGCCGAACGCCGGGTGGCCCTCGGGTACCGGGCCGATGCCCGAGCGTCCGGCGGTGAGCGCCTCGAAGACCTCCAGGGCCTTGCGGCCCACGGGCGTGACCAGGCCGAGGCCGGTCACCACGGCGGCGGCCCCGGCGGGGGCGGTGTGTGCGGCGGCGGTGTGTGCGGCGGCAGTGTGCGCGGCGGCGATCACCGGGCGGCCCGGGTGACGCTGCCGGCCAGGTGCCACTCGCGGAGCAGGACCTTGCGGACCTTGCCGGTGGGCCCGAGCGGGATGCGGTCGTCCGAGACCACCAGCACCCGGCGGACGGTGGCGGCCACCCGCTCCTCCAGCGCGGCCGTCACCTCCTTGGTGCGGTCAGCCAGTTGGTCCGCCTTCGGGTCCAGCTGGAGCAGCACGTCGGTGACCACCCGGTCGCCCTCGCGGACCGCGACCACGGTGCAGTCGAGCACCTCGGGGCAGGCGGCGAGCACTCGCTCCTCGGACATCGCGGTGTACAGCCGGTGCCCGTCGGGGAGTTCGACCGAGTCCACCGCGCGGTCCACGTGGTAGTAGTAGCCCTCCTCGTCCCGGTACATCAGGTCGCCGGTGAGGAAGTAGCCGCGGACCCGGGTGCGATAGGTGGTGACCGAGTCGTTCCAGTAGCCGAGCGCCAGGGTGGGGGAGCTGGTGCCCAGCTCCCCGATCTCGTGCGGCCCCAGTTCGCTGCCGTCCGGGCCGAGCACGGCGCAGTCCACGAAGGCGTGCGGCCGACCGACGCAGCGGCCGTAGCGGTCGGTGTCCTGACTGTGCGTGATGAAGAAGTGCGAGTGGCCCATCTCGGTGGAGCCGAGACCGTCCACGAAGACCGAGCCGGGGGTGCGGACCCGGCCCTGGCGGGTGACGCCGGCCCGGGAGCCGGTGGCGATCAGGCGGCGGATGTGCGCCTCGTGCGCGCAGTCGCCGGTGTTCCACCAGAGGGCGACGCTGTCCAGCCGACGGGTGCTCAGGTCGTGCCTGGCCAGGTCGGCCCAGGTGGCGGCGAAGCCGATCACGCCGTGCGGCTGCCAGCTCTCCACCGCGTCGAGCACGCCCTCGCCGCCCTGACCGGAGAGCAGCGCGAGCTGGGCCTGCGAGCTGAGGGCCAGGTTGGTGATGATCAGGGTGGCGGCGTGCGGGGAGGGCAGCGCGGAGAGCATCCGCTCGGAGCCCTGCGGGCGGGGCAGCGCCAGGCGGTGCCGGATCGCCGCGTACAGGCTGTCGTGCGAGTGCACCACGGCCTTGGGCAGGCCGGTGGTGCCGGAGGAGTGGGTGATCGCCACCGGGTCGCCGCCCCAGTGCCGGTAGGGTTCGGGGGCCTCGTCGGGGTCGCCGAGGGCGAGCGAGGCGATCTCCGGCAGCAGCGGCGCGCCCGGGTCGTGCCCGGCCAGCAGCTCGCGGTGCGCCGGATCGGTCAACACCCCCGCGGCGCGCAGCCGGTGGATGTAGCGGGCGGCCTTCTCGCCGTCCAGGTTGGGGTTGAGCAGGGCCGGGATGGCGCCGAGCCGGGCCAGCGCGAGGAAACCGAGCACGTGGTCGGCGGCGGCGCTCGCGTAGATCACCACCGGGTCGCGGCGGCCGATGCCGAGCCCGTGCAGGGCGGCGGCCCTGGCCCGGACCGCGCGGTCCAGCTCGCGCAGGGTGAAGGGCTGCCAGGCGGCGTGGTCGTCGACCGGGGTGTCGAAGGTCAGCAGTGGCTCGTCGAGGCCATCGCCGAGGGCGATCCGGGTGGTCAGGACGTTGCCTGCGCCCACGGCGGGGTCGTCGGCCAGTCGGGCCCGGATGCTGCGGATGCTCACGGTGAGTGGTCCCTCCCGATGGCCGGTGGCCATGCCGGTGAGATGAGCCGCTGGCGGGCAGCGGCGGGGATGACGGGGGGTTGCCGGGCGCTCGGACGCGCTTCGCGGGCCGGCGAGTGCCGGAAAACGCCGGAGAGCGCCGGAGGTGCCGGGACGTGCGACGGAGGGTCAGGTGGCGGTGGTGACCAGGACGGCGACTGCTCGGCCGGGGTCGGCGGGGCCGGCCTGTTCGGCGGCGATCACCAGGAGCTGGTCGGCGTCGTCGTCGGCCAGCAGCAGGGACGCCAACTCGAAGGCATCGGGCGGTACTTCACCCGGTACGGCAGTCGGCGGGCTGGTGGCCACCACCGGTCCGGTCAGGTGCCAGCGGGCGGCCAGGTGGCCGAGTACGGCGTTGGGGTTGGACTGGAAGAACAGCAGCGGCGGCACCCGGCGACCGCTGCCGGCCGCCTCGTTGATGGCTCGGGCGGTGCCGAGGTCACCGCTGAGGCTCGCCAGCAACAGCCCCGTCCGGCCCGGTAGTTCGCCGCCCCAGGCGTGCAGGCAGCGGTCGGCGGCGGCCACCACCAGCGGGTTGAACGGGGAGTCGGTGAAGCCGGGCAGCCGGGGGAGCTCGGTGTCGCCGTGCTCCGGCCAGCGGCCGTGGGCGAGCAGGCGGAGGCCGTTCGCCGCGAGGAGAGCATTCACGTCAGCGTGAGCGTTCACCTGGCCGCGACCATTCGCGGGTTCCGCACCGTTTGCGTGCCCAGCACCGTTCACGTCATCGGTAGCGTTCACGTGATCGGTAGCGTTCACGCGGCAGCCACCAGCAGCGCGGTGTTGGCCCCACCGAACGCCGAGTTGAGGCTCAGCGCGTACCGGGGATCGGCCCGGTGCTGCCCGGACAGCACCAGGTCCAGCGCGCAGTCCGGATCCGGGCCGAGCCAGCCCGCGTTGACCGGCAGCAGGCCGGTGCGCAGCGACTCGACGGTGACCGCCAGCTCGAGCAGGGCGGATGCCTCCAGGGCGTGCCCGTGCACGGACTTGCTGGAGCTGACCGGCGGCGGGTCGGCCCCGAAGACCGCGTGCAGCGCCCGCACCTCGGCCTGGTCCGCCAGCGGCGAGCCGGTGGCGTTGGCGTTCACGTAGCCGATCTGATCGGGTGTCAGGCCGGCCCGCCCGAGGGCCGCCCGGATCGCCCGGGCCAGCCCGGAGCCGTCCGGTGCCGGACGGCAGACGTGGTATCCGTCGCCCGCCCGCCCCCAGCCGGCCAGTACGGCCAGCACTTCGGCGCCGCGCCGCAGCGCGACCGCCTCGGACTCCAGCACCACCGCCACCACGCCGTCGCCGAGCAGCAGCCCGCTGCGCCCGGCGCTGAACGGCCGGGCCTCGCCGTCCCGGGCCAGGGCCCGGCCGGCGTCGAAGACCGCGAAGGTGTCCGGTTCGACCAGGTAGCCGGCCGCGACCAGCACCCGGTCCTGCCGTCCGGCGGCGATCAGTGCGGCGGCGTCGGCCACCGCGCTGCCGGCCGCCACGCAGGCACCGGTGTAGACCCGGCCCGAGCCCCAACGCTCGTGCACGGGCGCGCAGGCGGCGGCCGTGACCGGGTCGCCGTGCCGGGCCAGCAGCAGCGGTCCGCCGGGCACGCCCGCCTGCTCGGTCGCCTCCGTCAGGACGGCCGAGAGCGCGGCACCGAGGACAGGGGAGCCCGGCGCCGACGCGGCCCGGCGGGCCTGGCGGTGTGTCACGTCGAAGCGGTCGACCGGGCCGAACCCGGTCTTCCCGTGGCTGGTGGCGGCCAGCAGCGGCCCGATACCGGCGCCGAACGCGGAGCGCACCCCGAGCCCGGTGACCGCCACCCGGACGCCGGTCACGGCTGCCCGCGTCCGGCCGGGCCGACCGCGCTCCGCAGCAGCTCGACCGCGTCGGTGACTGTACGGACCGCGTCCACCGCCTCGTCGGGCAGCTCGAGGTCGCCGTAACGCTGCTCGAACTCGGCTATCAGCCACGTGAGTTCGAGCGAGCCGAGGCCCTCCTCGACCGAGTCGACGGAGCGGTCGTGGAACTGCGCCAGCACGGTCAGCACCTCTGCCCGGTCGGGCAGCGGCGCCCCGGTCACGCCGGGGTACCGGCGGCGGCGAGCCGGTTGGCCACGTCGGCGGTGAACTGGTCGAGGGTCATCAGCGCGGTGCCCTCCATGTCGTCCAGGTCGAACTTCACGCCGTACTCCTCCTCCACCTGGACGGCCAGGTCGGCCAGCGCGAGCGACTCCAGGTCGAGACCGGCCGGGCCGAGGTCGGTGTCACCGACCACCTCGGAGACGTCGTAGTTCATCTCGGTCAGGGCGGCGAGCACGAACTCGCGAATGGCGTCCTGCATCGGGGGGCTCCGTTCAAGGGTCGGGGGGTTGGTGGAACGCCCAGGCACTGCCCAGGAATTGCCCAGGCCAGCACTGGAGACAGCAAGGGACGGCAAGGGACAGCGAGGGACGGCAGGAGACAGCGAGGAAGAGCGGGGCCGGGAAGCTCAGTGCTCGGCCGGCACGGCCGCCCGCAACCCGGCCGGGTCGCGGAGCAGCTTGCCGGTGGCGGTCCGGGGGAGCACCGGGAGCAGGGAGAGCCGTCGCGGGCGCTTGTAGCCCGCGAGGCGGACCTCCAGCCCGGCCCGGATCTGTTCGGCCCCGGCGCCGTCGGCCGGGACCAGGTAGGCGGTGACCGCGCCCGCCTCGAACACCACGACCGCTTCCCGGACTTCGGGCAGCGCGGTCAGGGTGTGCTCGACCTCGGTCAGGTCGACCTTGAGGCCGCCGATCGAGACCTGTGAGTCCCGGCGGCCGAGCACGGTGAGCAGTCCGGTCGCCCGGTCCAGCTCGGCGGCGTCGCGGGTGTGCAGCCAACCGTCGGACCAGCGGCTCGGATCGGTGAGCCCCAGGTACGGCGAGTCGGCCCGCCGGATGTGCAGTTCGCCGCCCTCGGTGCGCAGTTCGAGCCCGGGGACGGGGTCGGTGCCGGGGTACAGGGTGCCCGTCAGATCGGTGGCGATCACACCGAGTTCGGTCATCCCGTACATGGTCCCGAGCGGCACCCCGTACCGTTCGCCGATCGCCGCGGCCACGCCCGGCCTGGTCAGCTCGCCCGCGACGATGATGCGGGTGAGCTGGGGCAGCGGGCGCGGAGCACGGATCCCGGCGAGCAGTTCGGCGTGGAACGGTACACCGATCACGGTGGTCGGCAGATCGTCCTCGGCGACGGCGGCCAGGATGCCGGCCGCCGTCATGCGCTCCGGCACGGTGAGCCGGACCCCGCTGTGCAGGCTGTGCAGCAACCCGCCCACCAGGCCCAGCACATGGACCACCGAGGAGAGCAGTACGGTCCGTGACCCCGCCTGGGGGAAGCCGGGCAGGGCCAGGTAGCAGGCGAGCTCACGGAGCAGGTCGGCGGCCGTCCGGGCGATCACCTTGGAGGGTCCGGTCGAGCCGGAGCTCAACTGCACCAGCACATGCGGCGATCGTGCCGGTCGGCCGTCGGGCAGTGCGGTGGCGACCGGTTCGATCTCGCTGAACCCGCGCAGCCCCGAAGCCGGGTGCCGGTCCGCCTCGACCAGTACCTGCGGGGAGAGCCGGTCCAGCGCCGCCGCCACCTCGTGCTCCGTCAGCCGGTGGTCCAGCAGGCAGACCTGGCCGCCCAGCTGCCAGGCGGCGAGCAGGGTGCTGACGTAGCCGAGCGAGGGCGGCAGCCGAAGGGCCACCGTACCGCCGGGCCCGAGCCCGGCGGCGCTCAGTTGCGCCACCTGGTCGGCGACCAGGGAACGCAGGGTGTCACGTGTCACCGGCTTTTCGAACCGGAGACACTCTTCTTGACCGGGACCGGCCAATAGGAAGTGTTCGACCCAGCGTTCCGGTGCGTCGGAATGCGGGGGCGGAGAGCTGGGGAAACCGGTCAACGCCACTCCACGAATGGGGGAGACAAAGATGGCAGTCGGTTCACTTTCGGCGGGTTGGAATTCCGCGTTCCCCGACCCTGGCACAGACGATTGGATCGGGTCAAGGTCTATACCAATGAGGGATCGGGCCCCTACGCTGCCGAGCCGGGAGCGGCCCACCTGCGGCCGCCCGGGAGGGTGGGGCGCCGATGGGTCCGCTGACGCTGCGGGAGACCGGGGAGGACGCCCGGGGCCGACTCCCGGTCGCGGTCCGGGAGTCCGTCGACAGGGGCAGTGACCGGGAACGCACGCCGGCGGCCGACCTGAGCCGGTACGGCCGCTGGGGCTTCCGCCCCCGGACGCTGGTGGACGTCTCGGCCCCGGACCTGACGGTGGATCTGCTCGGCAGCACCCTGGCCGCGCCGATCGCGATGTTCTCCGGCCGGACCTCCGAGGAGATCGCCGCCGAGGCCACCGGGCCGCTCCGGCTCCAGCGGTACTCGCTGCGCCGACGCGACGCGCTCGCCGGGCTGGTGAGGCGGGCCGAACAGGTCGGCCGGCGGGCCCTGGTGCCCGGGCTGCTCCGGGACGAGCCCGAACACACCCCGGCGCTGCTCGGCCGCCCCCGCCCCGGCGAGCCCGACCGCAGCGCCCTCGCCGAATTCGGCGGCTGACCCGAGGAATTCGGCCCACGGGCCCGGGCGCCCGACGAGTTCTCAGATTCCGTGTATTTCCAGTGAAAGGCAGCAGTGCAGTGGACAAGTTTTCCGACTGGGACTGGGAGAATCCGGAGACGCTGGCCGTCCGGATGGACGAATTCAGCGCCGGAGTGGCGGGCTGCGAGAAACTCGAGCCGATATCAGGAACCCTTCCGCACAGCCACCAGGATTTCCTCGACCTGGGTCTGACCGGAATCGAGTTCGCGGCATTCAAGACCGCGCACCCGAACGGTCTCGGTACCGACATCACCGCACTCACCAGTCCCGAGGCGAGCACCGAACCGGGCACCCTCTACCGGGTGGACGGCGAGCGCTGCTTCACCCAGCTGGACATCTCGCGGCCGCTGCCGTTCGCCGACGCCAGCGTGGACTGGGTCTACGCCGAGCATCTGATCGAGCACGTACCGCTACCCGTGGCGCTGGGCTGGCTGCGGGAGTGCCACCGGGTGCTGCGCCCCGAGGGGGTGCTCCGGATCACCACGCCGGACCTCCGGCGCTACCTCACCAGCTACGTGAACGGCGACGGCTTCCTGGGCAAGCACCGGCGGCGGCTGAGCATGCTCGGCTTCGGCCCGCCGATGCCCGAGCGCAAGGCGTTCCTGATCAACCAGATCTTCCAGTACTACGGTCACCAATGGATCTACGACCAGGAGGAGTTGGAGTACGTGCTGGGCGAGGCCGGTTTCGCGCCCGAGGAGGTGCAATTGTGCGCCTACCGTGAAGGTCTGCACACTGAGATCGCAGATCTCGACACCGCGTTCCGCAGTGACGAGACGATCTATGTCGAGGCCTACCGGCGGACCTGACGAATGGTCATCCCGATGTCCATCAGCTCCCATTCCCCGAACGGAGGTTGAGCGAGGCGATGCCGCTCGACCCGCAAGTCCTGGCGCTGCTGGCCCGGCGCGCCGAGGCCGGTACACCCCCCCTCTACACCCTGACCCTGGACCAGGCCCGGGCCGCCGACCTGGCCGCCGTGCAGGCGGCGGGCGGTGCTCCCGAGCCGGTCCACTCGGTCACCGAGCTGGAGATCCCGGGGCCCGAGGGGCCGCTCACGGTGCGGCTGCACCGGCCGCACGACGGTGCCCGACTCCCGGCACTGGTCTACCTGTTCGGCGGCGGCTGGACGCTCGGCTCGCTGGACACCTGCGACGCGATCTGCCGCCGGCTGGCCAACGCCGCCGACTGCGTCACCGTCTCGATCGGCTACCGGCGCGCTCCCGAGCACCCCTTCCCGGCCGCCGTCCGGGACTGCCACGCGGGCACGGTCTGGCTGGCCGGGCACGCGGCCGAGCTGGGCCTGGACCCGGACCGGATCGCGATCGGCGGGGACAGCGCGGGCGGCAACCTGGCCGCCGCCGTCACCCTGCTGGCCCGTCGTGAGGGCGGCCCCGCACTCCGGCACCAGCTGCTGGTCTACCCCAACACCGCGTACCGGGCCGACACCGCCTCGGTCCGGGAGAGCGAGGACCCGCTGCTGTTCAACCGGCACTCGGTGGACTGGTACTGGGGCCACTACCTGAAGGCCGAGGCGGACGGCGCGGACCCGCTGGCCTCCCCACTGCGGGCCGAGGACCTGTCGGCACTGCCGCCCGCCACCGTGATCACCGCCGAGTACGACCCGCTCCGGGACGAGGGCGAGGCGTACGCGGCGGCCCTGGCGGCGGCCGGGGTGCCGACCGTGGCCCGGCGTTACGACGGAATGGTGCACGGCTTCTTCGCGATGGCGGGCACCCTGGAGGCCGGCCGGGAGGCCCAGGAGTGGGCCGCCGGGCGGCTGCGGGCGGCGTTCGGGACGGACGGGTCGTCATGACCCTGTACCTGGACCAGCTGCACGGCTCGCTGGCCGATCCGCTGCTGGAGGCGATGACCTTCCTGAACGAGATCACCGGCCGTCACCCGGAGGCGATCTCGTTCGCCCCCGGGCGCCCCTACGAGGGCTTCTTCGAGACCGACCGGGTGGCCGAGTACCTGGACGCCTACCTGGAGCACCTGCGCGAGCGGGGGCTGACGGAGGACCAGGTCCGCAGCACGCTGTTCCAGTACGGCCCCACCAAGGGCATCGTGGCCGAGCTGATCGCCCGGACGCTGGCCAACGACGAGGGGCTGACGGTGGCACCGCCGGCGCTGGTGGTCACGGTCGGCGCGCAGGAGGGCATGCTGCTGGTGCTGCGCGCGCTGTGCGCCGACCGGGACGACGTCCTGCTGGTCAGTTCGCCCTGCTACGTCGGGGTGACCGGAGCGGCCCGGCTGCTGGACATCAGCACCGTGCCGGTCCCCGAGGGCGACCCGGCGGCGGTCGCGGCCGTCGCGCGGGCGCTGGTGGCCGAGGGCCGCCGCCCCAGGGCGCTGTACGTGGTGCCGGACTTCGCCAACCCGTCCGGGGTCAGCCTGCCGACGGCCGTGCGGAAGGAACTGCTGGCCACCGCCCGGGCCGAGGGCCTGCTGGTGATCGAGGACAACCCGTACGGCTTCTTCACCCGGACCGGCCGCACCCGGCCGACCCTGAAGGCCCTGGACCGGCACCGGGTGGTGGTCCACCTGGGCTCGTTCGCCAAGACCTGCTTCCCCGGCGCCCGGCTCGGCTACGTGCTGGCCGACCAGGAGGTGGTGGCGCCGGACGGGACCGTCACGCTGCTGGCCGACCAGCTGGCCAAGCTGAAGAGCATGACGACGGTGAACACCCCGGCGCTCAGTCAGGCGGTGATCGGCGGCCTGCTGATCCGGCACGACTTCCGGCTGCGGGCGGCCAACGCCGCCGCGGTGGCCCACTACGCGGCCGGACTGACCATGCTGCTGGCCGAGTTGGAACAGCACTTCCCGGCCGCCGAACGGGCGAGGCTAGGGGTGGGCTGGAACCAGCCGGAGGGCGGTTACTTCACCGTCCTCACGGTGCCGTTCCGGGCCGACGCGGCCGCGATGCGGCGCTGCGCGGAGCAGTACGGCGTGCTCTGGACGCCGATGGCCGACTTCTACCCGGCCGGTGGCGGCGAGCACCGCCTGCGGCTCTCCACCAGCAGCCTGACCACCGGTCAGATCAGCGACGGGATGAAGCGGTTGGCCGCCTTCGTCCGGGCCGAGGCCGGATAGCGGCACGCCGAAGCGGGGCGGCGCCGACGGCCCCGCCCCGCTTCAGTCTGCCGTGCTCAGCGCACCCGCTCCGCGAACAGCCGGGCCGACCACCAGACCGCCGCCACGGTGAGCACCGAGACGATCAGCAGGCTCTGCCAGACCGAGCTGTCCCCGACCTGGCCCGCGAACAGCGCCCGCATGCCCTCCACGGCCCAGTAGAAGGGGTTCCACTCGGCGATCGACCGCAGCCACTGCGGAGCCAGCGCGAGCGGCAGCAGTACGCCGGAGAGCAGCGCGATCGGCTGGGCCACCGTGTTCACCACCGGGGCCAGTGCGGCGTCGCCGGGCACCAGCAGGGCGATGCCGTAGGAGATCGCCGAGGTCATCAGCGCCAGCAGGGCCATCAGGAGGTAGGCCAGCAGCAGGTCGAGCGGGGCGACGGTGAGGCCGAACGGCAGCGCCAGCAGGGTGATGATGACGGCCTGCACCATCAGGGCCAGCACCTCGCGCAGGGCCCGGCCGAGCAGCAGGGCCAGCCGGCTGACCGGGGTGACCCGGGAGCGTTCGATGATGCCGGCCCGCAGCTCGCCGAGCAGGCTGAAGCCGGTGAACAGGCCGCCGAAGATGACCAGCACGGCGAGCAGGCCGGGGACGTAGACGCGGTACGCCTCCTGGTAGCTCCCGGCGCCCAGCACCTGCTTGAGCAGCGGGGCGAAGAGCAGCAGGTAGAACAGCGGCTGGATGACGCCGACCACCAGCCAGACCGGGGTGCGGACCATCAGCAGCACCTGACGCTGGAACACCAACCAGGTGTCACGGGCGAGTTTCATGAGGCGGGTTCTCCGGCTTCGGACGAGCTGGCGAGCTACGGGAGCTGTGTGGTGGCCTCAGGCCAGGGAGCGGCCGGTACGGGCCAGGAAGACGTCGTCCAGGCTGGGGCGCTGGAGCTGGATGGTGGCGGGCACCACGCCCGCGCCCTCCAGGGTGCGGAGCAGCTGCGGGACGGCCGAGGCGCCGTCGCGGACGTAGAGCCGCAGGCCGCCGTCCTCGGGCGTCTCCAGGCCGTGCAGGTCGGGCTCGCCGCGCAGGGCGCCGGCCGCCTTCTCCACGCTGTCGCCGTCGGTCAGGCCGACCAGCACCACGTCGCCGGAGATCTCCTGCTTGAGCGCCTCGGGGGTGCCCTCGGCCACGATGCCGCCGTGGTCGATGATGCCGATCCGGTCGCAGAGCGCGTCGGCCTCGTCGAGGTAGTGGGTGGTCACGAAGACCGTCATGCCCTCGCCGCGCAGGCGCCGGATCTCCTCCCAGACCTGCGCCCGGCTGGCCGGGTCGAGGCCGACGGTCGGCTCGTCCAGGAACAGCACGCCGGGGGAGTGGATCACGCCGAGCGCGATGTCCACCCGGCGGCGCTGGCCGCCGGAGTAGGTCCGGCACGGCCGGTCGGCGAACTCGCCGAGCTCGAAGGCGGCGATCGCCCGGTCGGCGCGCTGCCCGGCCTCGGCCTTGCCGATGCCGTGCAGTCTGGCCTGGTGGACGAGTTCCTCCCGGCCGCTCACCATGTCGGTGGTGCCGCCGCCCTGGGCGACGTAGCCGATCCGGCGGCGGACGCCGGCCGGGTCGCGCCGCAGGTCGGCGCCGGCGACGGTGGCCTCGCCGCCGTCCGGGCGGATCAGGGTGGCGAGCATCCGCAGGGTGGTGGTCTTCCCGGCGCCGTTGGGGCCGAGGAAACCGTAGATCTCGCCGGCGGCCACCGACAGGTCGAGGCCGGCGACGGCGTCGACCGTGGTGGCCTGGCGGCCCTTGCCGGACTGGTAGGACTTGCGCAGCCCCGTGGTCTCGATCAAGCCGGAACTCCCGTACTGGGGTGGGCTGTCAGGGGATGACCCGTCGCACGGGGTGCCCTGGGGGCTTGTCGGACAAGCCCTGGTCCGGGCGCCGCGATCGGGCACTGCGGGTCACCCTAGGGTCTGGGCGGGCTCCGCGACAATGGTCTGGACCATCGGGTCTGCGCGGCGGGCGGCCCCGGTGGCCAGCAGCTCAAGCCGGTCAACTGCCGTGCGTGCGCCACCCTTCGCCCGGAGTTCCGCGCCGAGCCGCTCGGCCCCGGCGCGCAGGGCCGGTTCGGCCAGCACCCGGCGGAGCGCCTCGGCGATCGCGTCCGGCCCGGCCTGTTCGAAGGAGATCCGCAGCCCGGCCCCGGCGGCGGCCACCCGCTCGGCCACCAGCGGCTGGTCGTGCCGGATCGGTGCCAGCACCGGCGGCACGCCGTGCACCAGGGCCTCGCCGGTGGTGTTCAGGCCGCCGTGGCCGAGCACCGCCGCCACCGTGCCGCCCGCCAGCAGTTCCAGCACCGGGGCCCGTTCCACCGTCACCGTCCCGGCCGGGAACTCCGGCCAGAGCCCGCGCGGCGCCACCACCACGGCCTGTACGCCGGGGCCGAGCAGGTGCAGCGCGGCCGCCGTCCGGCGGAGGAAGTCCGTCGTCAGCTCCTCGGCCAGGGTGCCCATCGAGACCAGCAGCTGACGCCGGGTCGGGTCGACCCGCTCCCAGGGGAAGTCCGGCTGGGCCGGGCGGTCCGCCAGCACCGGGCCGACCAGGGCGTACTCCGCCGGGTGTCCGCCGCCCGCCAGCGTCTCGCAGGTCAGGGCCAGCACCAGATCGGGGGAGAAGCGCGGGTCCAGGTACGCCCCGGCGGGGAGGGCGGCCCGCTCCCACAGCCCGCGCAGCCGCTCCTCGAACCACGGCTCGAGCTCGGTGAACGGCCGCCCGAGCTCCATCAGGCCCGGCGCCAGCGAGGCCCAGGGCAGCCCGTGCCGATGCGCCGTCAGGGCGCCCGCGGGGGTGTGCTGGTCGACCACCAGCACGTCGGGCCGCCGGTTCCGGACGGCGCTGTCCAGGGCCTTGGCGGTGAACCGCGCGTACGGCACCACGAAGCCGTCCCAGAGCGAGTGCACCGCCGCCAGGCCGGAGCCGCCCTGCGGGCGGAACAGCCGGGAGCCGGTGCTGACGATCTCGCTGCCCGGGTCCAGCAGGGCACGCAACACGGGTTCGGAACCGGTCCAGACCACTTGATGACCACGGGCCAACAGCTCGCGGCCTAGACCAATTGTGGGAAATATGTGACCGGTCAGTGGCGGCACGACGAGCATGAACGTGCTGGTCAAAGGGGTATGACGAGCCATCAGGGAGGTCTCCACCTGCTCGGGGGCGCCCGCGTTCGAAAGGGAACGCATCTTGTGCGGCTCGCGGGGCGTGGGAATACTAGCCCGGGTGACCGCACTGGAGGCAGTGGCCGTCCATCTGCCCGACCGTGCTGTGCCCATCGAGCTGGTCGGGGAACGGATCGGTCTGACCCCGCGCCAACTCAAACTCTTCCGCCGCTTCCACGGCCTGGACCAGGTACGCCTGGACCCGGACGGGACGCTGCTCGACCTGCTCACCGGCGCCCTCGGCGCCCTGACCGAACTCCGGGGACGGGAACACCGGGTCCGGTACGTGCTGCACGCCCGCAGCATGCCGGTCTCCACGCCTTACCCGGCCAACCCGCTGCACGACCTGCTCGACCGCTTCGGCCTCGGCCACGCCAACGCTTTCGCGGTCACCCACCACGCCTGTGCGGCCGGCCTGCTGGCCATCGACCTGGCCGGCCGGCTGCTGGCCGGCGAGTCCGACCCGGACGCGCTGGCGCTGGTGCTGACGGGGGAGAAGACCTTCACCCGGGACGCCCAACTCGTCCCGGAGACGGCCATCTTCGCCGAGGGCGCGGCCGCCTGCCTGGTCCGGGCGGGCGGTGGACGGGACGAGGTGCTCTCGTACGCCGTCCGGCAGCTCGGCGAGTTCGACGGCCGGCTGGCCGAGGACCCGGAGCTGCTGGCCGAGTACCAGCGGGTCTATCCCGAGGTGATGGCCGAGGTGATCCGGCAGGCGGTCGACGAGGCCGGGATCGCCCTGGACGAGCTCGCGCTGATCCTGCCGCACAACGTCAACAGCGTTTCCTGGCGCGGTCTGTGTCGTCGCCTGGGCTACCCGGTGGAACGGGTGGTGCTGGACAACGTGGCCTCGGTCGGGCACAGTTTCGCCGCAGATGCTTTCATCAATCTTCACACCGCCACCGCGCGAGGGCTGCTCCGGCCGGGTGACCGCTACCTGATCGCGGCCTCCGGACTGGGCGCCACCTTCTCGGCGATGGCCGTCCGCCACTGACGGACCGTCAGCTTCCCCCCTCCTCCACGCCGGTCCCGGCTCTGCTGTCCGAGCCGTGCCATGCCCGATGGGACGTACCACCGATGGACGACACCACCCTGCAGACCGATCCCGCCCTCCGTGGCCGGGTGTTGACCAGCATCGGCACCCTGCTGCCCCGGGTGCTGAAGAAGGAGCTCACCGAAGTCCCGGAGAACGCCTGCCTGTTCGACGACCTCGGGCTCACCTCGGCCGGCACGCTGGAGCTGATCCTGGAGCTGGAGGAGGCACTGGACATCCAGGTCGACGTCGAGCAGATCGGTGAGGACGACCTGCGCTCGGTCGCCAGCCTGGCCGACTTCGTCGCCGGACACACCATCACCGAGGACTGACCGGAATGGACCCGCACCCGGCCGGGCCCGGCGGACTGCGGATCAGCCGGGTGCTGGCCCAGGAGTTCGACGGACGCTCGGAGACCTCGCTCGACCCGGATCTACGGGTCTTCGCGGGTGACCTGGCCCGGCCGTACGGGCTGGCGCTGCGCGAGGACCTGCTCGCCGAGGGCGTCGGACACGCCTACGGCGAGATGGGCGAGGTGCTGATCGACCGGCTCGCGCTCGCCGAGGACCAGCCGGTCGACCTGCTGATCCTCGCCTTCGCGGTGCCGGACGTCCAGCCCGGCCGGGCGGTCACCCTGCACCTGGCCCGCCGCTGCCCCGGGCGGCCGCTCGCCTTCGCGATCGGCGACCAGGGCTCGGCCGCACCGTTCACCGCGCTGCGGATCGCCGACCGGTACGCGCGGACCGGGGCCTGCCGGCGCGCGCTGGTGCTGGTGCTGGAGCAGACCACCCTGCACTACCTGCCGGCCGGCCCGGTGACGCTGCCGAAGCGGCACCAGGGCGTGCTGCTGATGCTCGAACCGGCGCGGGAAGGACAGGAGATGACGATCCGTCAGCTCGAAGGATCGCCCGCCGGAGAGGCACCGACCGGCCGGCCGGACCAGCCGCTGACCGGGTGCTGGGCGGACCTCGCGGCGGACGGCGGAGCGCTGCGGGTCACCGACCAGGACGAGCAGTTCGGCCGCTGGTCGGCCCTGGACCAGCCGGCCGTCCGGTGAACACCGACACGGTAGCGCTCTGGGTGATCCCGACCGACCAGCCCGCGCCGGTGGTGGACCGCCTGCACCGACTGCTCGACCAGGGCGAACGGGCCCGGGCCCGGGCCATGCCCGATCCGGCCCGCCGGGCCAGGTTCGTGGTCGGCCGGGGCGCGGTCCGGCTGCTGGCCGCCCGTCCGCTCGGCCTGGCGCCGACCGGGCTGAGCTGGCGCCGGGGCCCGCACGGCAAACCCGAACCGGTGCACAATCCGACCGGCGCGCAGTTCAGTTGGTCGGGCTCCGGGTCGCTCGCGGTCCTCGCGGTGGCGCACGGCCGTCGGGTCGGCGCGGACGTCGAGGAGCTGCCCGCCGAGCGGGCCGCGGTTCGGGTGGCCGAGCGGTACTTCCCGCCCGAGGAGGCCCGGTACGTCGCCGACGGGTGGTCCGCCCGGCACCGCTCGGCCCGGTTCGCCCAGCTCTGGTGCCGCCGGGAGGCGGGCGTCAAGGTCTACGGCGGACGGCTCGCCCAGAGCCTGCCGCTCCGGCTGGCCGGGCGCAGCCCGCTCCGCTCGGAGGCGTTCAAAGCTCTTTCGCCGGGCCCCTGCTGGATCCGGGACATCCGGGTGCCGGGGCCGTTCCGGGCCGCCGTCGCGCTGGACGGCCCGGCCCCCTTCCTGGTCCGCCGCCGGACCTGGACCCCGTACCTTCCGGCCGACCTCGCACCACCTGAGGGACCACTTGAAGCACCACTCGAACCAGGAGCAGCCGATGACTGATCTTCACCTGTCGGGAGCGGCCACCCTGCTGCCCACCGACGTGCCCGGGGTGGTCCTCTACTCCGGTGCCTTCGAGGCGCTGATCGCCGACCTGCGGCTGGGCATCGAGGCGCTCGGCGCCGACGAACCCTTCGAGCGGATCGCCGTCCCGCCGGTGATCTCCCGCGCGCTGGTCGAACGGGCCGGGTACGTCAAGGCGTTCCCGCACCTGCTCGGCACCGTGCACAGCTTCACCGGCACCGCCGCCGAGTGGGGCGAGCTCTCCGGCCGGCCGGACTGGCACGCCACCCAGCAGATCGGCGACCTGGTCCTGCTGCCCGCCGCCTGCTACCCGCTCTACGCCACGCTGGAGGGGCAGGAGCTGACCAGGCCCGCCAGGTTCGCCACCTCCGCACACTGCTTCCGGCAGGAGGGCAGCAACGAGACGGGCCGGCTGCGCAGCTTCCGGATGGCCGAGTACGTCACCGCCGGGACCCAGCAGCACTGCGAGGACTGGCGGACCCGCTGGCTGGACCGGGTGGCCGACTGGCTGGGCGCGATGGACCTCAAGGCGGCCGTCGAGGTGGCCGACGACCCGTTCTTCGGCCGGGCCCGGAAGGTCTTCCAAGCCGCCCAGCGAGCCCAGGAGTTGAAGTACGAACTGCGGGTCGAGCTGGCCGACGGGCTGGTCCAGGCGATCGCCTCGGCCAACTGCCACAAGGACACCTTCGGCACCATCTTCGGCTTCACCGCCGAGGGTGAGCCCGGGCACACCGCCTGCGCCGCGTTCGGCCTGGAGCGGATCGCGCTGGCGCTGGTCCACGCGCACGGGGCGTACCCGGCGCGGTGGCCGGAGCCGGTCCGGGCCGCGCTGACCGGGGGGTCGGTCCGATGACCGCGATCACGGTGCAGTACGACGGTGGCAGCTCCGGCTCGGGGCCGCTGACCTTCGGTCAGGACAACATGATCCTGTGCATCCGCCGGGACGACCCCGACCAGATCAACAAGCACGCGGTCTGGCCGGTGCCGCCGGGCACCGAGCTGCCCGAGGTGCTGGCCGTGCTGCGGCAGCTGGCCGAGCGGCACGAGTCGCTGCGTACCCGGTTCCCGTCCGACGGCCCCGACGGCCCCCGGCAGGAGGTGCATGCCGCCGGCTCGTTCCGGGTGACCCTGGTGGAGGCCGGTCCGGACAGCGAACTCGACCTGCTGGCCGATGAGTTGGCCCGGAAGGACCGGCCCGTCGGCTTCGACCTGGCGGCCGACTTCCCGATCCGGTACACCCTGCTGACCCGGGACGGCCGACCGGTCCGGCTGGCCGTGGTGGTCTGCCACTCCGGGGCGGACGGCGCCGCCACCTCCCGGCTGTTCGAGGAGTGGTACACGCTGCTGAACGGCGGCGAACTGGCGGCGCTCAGCGCGCCCACCCCGCTGGAGGTGGCCCAGTCCGAGCGCACCCCGCTGGGCCGTCGCCGGGCCACCGCCTCACTGCGGCACTGGGAGCGGATCCTGCGCACCAGCCCGCAGGCGGTGTTCGCCGACTCCGGCATCACCGGGCCGCCCGGCAGGCTGGCCACCCTGGCCATCCGGTCGCCCTCGGCCGCCGCCGCACTGGAGGCCGCCGCACAGCGGACCGGTGCCAGCCCGTCCAGCGTGCTGCTCGGCATCTTCGCCGCCCTGGTCTCACACCGGGCGGCCCAGCCCAAGCTGGTGATCGCCGCGCTGTCTGCGAACCGGCACCGCTCGCAGCTGGCCGGCTACGTGGGCACGCTGGCCCAGGACGCGCTGCTCGCCGTGGACACGGCGGCCGAGGACCTGGACGAGGTGATCGGCCGGACCAAGGCGGCCGCACTGGCGGGCTACTGGCACAGCACCTTCGACGCCACCCGGATCTGGGAGCTGATCGAGGACGTCGCCCATCTGCGCGGCTCGCGCTGGGCCCGCCAGGTGGTGGTGAACGACCTCAGCATGACCATCCCGGACGCCGCCGCCCAGGCGCGCCCGATGCCGGCCACCGATCCGGAACTCGGCTGGTACCCGGAGGAGGAGGTGCCGGTCCGGGTGATGCTGAACATCTGGCGGGTCCGGGACTGCGTCGAACTCTCGCTGCACACCTGCCCGCAGGTGTTCGACCGGGCGGACAGCGAGCGGCTGGCGCGGGGTCTGCTGACCCTGGTCGAGGCGGCGGCGAACGGCCCGGTGGCACTGGCCGGCCTGACCGGCCTGACCGGTCTGGAACCCGGGGTGCGGGACGGCGAGTGGGAGTCGGTGGACGGCTCCTGGATCGACCTGGCCGCCGTCCGGGAGCTGCTGACCGCCACCCTGGGCGCGGAGACCCGCCCGGTCGTGACGGCGGCGGACGGGCGGCTGACCGCCCGGCTGTACGCCGGGACCACCGCGCTCACCCCGGTCGAGGCGCACCGCGCGGTGCTGGCCGGGCTGTCCGGTCGGCACACCGCGATGGCCCCGCACCACTACGTTATCGACGGGGCCGTCCCGGCCGAGGGAAGCGGCCGGGACGGTGGGGTCACCGACTGGCAGGCCCTGTTGGGCTGAGCCGGGATCAGCTGTTCTGGGCGGCCCAGAACTCGTCGAAGTTCAGCACGCCGTCCTTGCTGGTGTCGGCCTTGTTGATGATCGCCTGGGCGACGGTCTCGGTGACGTAGGGGTCACCGAGCTCCGCCATCGCCTTGGTGTACTCGGCGGCCGTGATGAAGCCGTCGCCGTTGGCGTCGAAGCGTGCGAAGACCTGCTTGGCGGTCTCGATGTCAGCCATGGTGGTACCCCTCCTGATGGGTCGTGGTGCAGGTACTTTATCGGCCCGTCGGGAGAGGTGCGGACGCCGGACCCCCGCCCGGGACCCGCAGGTCAGCAGCCCGGTCCCGGGCGGTCAGGCGGACCGCTTGGCGTAGTCCGCGTAGCCCTGCCAGTCCAGCAGCACGCACGGCTCGTCGCCGACCACCCAGGCGTCGTGCCCGGGGGCGACGGTCATCACGTCGCCGGGGCCGAACTCCTGCTCGTCACCGTCGTCCATCCGGACGGTGATCCGCCCGGAGACGCAGTACCCGGCGTGCGGCGCCTGGCAGCTGTCGGTCCCCGCGATCGGCTTCACGTGCTCGGACCAGCGCCAGCCGGGCTCGAAGGTGGCCCGGCCGACGGCGATTCCGTCCATGTCCACCAGGGCCAGCTGTCCCATGCCCGCCTCGAAGGGGCGGACCTCCTCGGGTGTCTCCAGGCTCTTCCGCAGCAGGCCGGACATCACGCCACCTCCTCGGCGGCCGCCCGGACGGGCTCCTGCCGTCGCAGGGACGGTCCTTCCTCCCACGGTACGCCGCCTGCGGTGCGCGTTCCGCGCCGGCGCCGACCGGTGGCGGGCGGTGGCGGGCGGTGGCGGGCGAGGGCGGCCGACCGGCTGGCTAGGGTGGCCGCCATGCAGAGACATCTGGAGTTCGAACGACTGCACAACTTCCGCGACCTAGGGGGATACCGGACCTCGGACGGCCGGGAGACCCGGCCCGGGGTGCTCTACCGCTCCGACTCGCTGGGCAAGCTGGCGGGGGAGGACCTGGCACGGTTCGAGAAGCTGGGCGTGCGGACGGTGATCGACCTGCGCTACTCCTGGGAGATCGAGCGCAAGGGCCGGGTCCCGGAGCTGCCCGGGCTCGGCTACCACAACCTCAGCATCGAGCACCGCCCGTACGACCAGGCCGCGTTGGGCCCCGAGGTGGACCCGGCGGTGTACCTGGCCGAGCGGTTCGCCGAGGTGGCCTCGGACGGGACGGCCGAGATCCGGGCCGCGCTGGAGGTGATCGCCGACCCGGCGAGCGGGACGGTGGCCTTCCACTGCGCCTCGGGCAAGGACCGCACCGGCATCGTCGCCGCCCTGGTGCTCACCCGGCTCGGCGTCCCGGAGCAGACGGTGGTGGAGGACTTCGCGCTCACCGGGCTGGCCACCGAGCGGCTGGTCGCCGAGTGGCACGCCTCCTACCCCGACCTGGTGATGCGGTGGCCCGGCTACGGCCGGGCCCCGGCCGAGCTGATGCACCGGTTCCTGGCCGACCTGGCGGAGCGGTACGGCTCGGTCGACGGCTACCTCACCGAAGAGCTGGGCCTGGGCGAGGAGTTCACCACGGCGCTACGCGCCAAGCTGCTCGCCTGAGCCAGGGCCTGTCGTCAGACTCCCGCCTGCCCCGCGACGCCTGGCACGCACACTCGCCGCACCGGACGAAAGCCAGTACGAGGGCTCCCGCCCGGCAGGCCGAGAGCACGCACCGGGCGACGGGACGAGGCAGGCCCCGCCGGGCACGGCACTAGCGCCGGGCCCGGTCGAGCGCGGCCGTCAGCACCTGCGGGGCCTCTGCCAACGAGGGTCCGTACCAGGTGAGGTGACGGCCGCTCAGCAGTGCGGCCGGGATGCCGGGGAACGCCTCCGGGCCGTCCTCGGTGGTGAAGCGGTACGGCTCGTCCGGCAGCACCACCAGCTCCGGGCGGGCCGCCAGCAGCTCACCGATCGGGATCGCCGGGTACCGCTCGGGGTGGTCGGCGTGGATCAGCCGGACGCCTAGCCGGTGCAGCAGGTCCCCGGCGAAGGTGTCCCGGCCCAGCACCATCCACGGCCGCCGCCAGATCGGCACCACGGCGCGGACCGGCGCCCGGGCCGGCAGCTCCCGCCAGGCCGACTCGGCGGTGGCCAGCCAGCCCGGCCGGGCCAGCCCGAGGTCGCCGGTCAGCAGCGCGGTCAGTTCGGCGAACGCCTGCGGCAGGGTGCGGACCTCGGTGACCCGGACGGACAGCCCGGCCGCGCGCAGCGCCGCCAGGTCGACGGCCCGGTTCTCCTCCTCGTTGGCCACCACCAGATCCGGCCGCAGCGCCACGATCCGGGCCAGGTCCGGGTTCTTCGTCCCGCCGATCCGCGGCACCGCCAGATCCGCGGGCTCGCTGCACCAGTCCGTCACCCCGACCAGCAGCTCCCGCCCGCCCACCGCGATCGCCTCGGTGAGCGAGGGCACCAGCGACACCACCCGCATCGTCATCCGGCCACGCTACCGCCCGGCCGGATGGAGGTGCCGGGACGGTCACGAAGCCGCCACGGGGGTGAATCAGGCGGGGCGGAGGGGCGTGCCGGGCTGCCGGGCGGGTACCCGCAGGTCATGGGACTCATTCGCAGGCGCCGCCAGGACGACTCCGTACCCGAGCCGGGCGGGGAGGACGTGGCGGGTGAGCTGGCCGCGCTGTCGGCCGAGATGGAACGCAGCCTGCCGGAGGCGAACCCGGCCGTCCAGGAGGCGTGGTACCGCCGCAAGGGCGCGCAGCGGGCCCGGGTGCTGGTCGGTTCGCTGACCAAGGCACTCGGCCGGGGCGGGGTCGCGGCGGCGAAGGGCGCGGGGCTGGGCGGCAAGGCGCTGGCCGACCGGCTGGTGCTGGCCGCGCCGCGGATCCCGATCCGCAGCCTGGCCACCCTGCGCGCGCAGCACCCGACGGCGGCCACCCCGGAGGAGCTGGCCGAGCTGGTCACGCTCGGCGCCTGCCGGTCCTCGGCCGCGCTCGGCGCCGGGGCGGGCGCGGCGGCGATGATGCCGGTGCCGCCCGCGATGGCGGTGGAGATCGCGGCCGAGACGCTCTCGGTCGCGGCGGTGGAGATCAAGCTGATCGCCGAGCTGCACGAGATCTACGGGATGCCCGCGGTCGGCACGGCCGCCCAGCGGGCCGGGGCGTACGTCGGCGCCTGGGCGGACGGCCGGGGGATCGACCGGGCGGCGCTGATCCGGCCGGCCGGGCTGGCCGCGATGGCTATCGGCTCGGAGGTGCGGCAGAAGGTGCGCAAGCGGCTCACCCGGAGCACCCTGCGCAAGCTGCCCTCGCTGACTCCGCTGCTGATCGGGGCCGGGATCGGCGCCACGATGAACCGCCGGGACACCCGCAGGCTGGCCGACCAGGTCCGGGCCGACCTGGTCGGGCGCAAGCCGCTCGACCCCGGGTACTGGGCGGCGGCCGCGCCCGCTCTCGGCACGGCGGACCGGCGGGCGGTGGAGTCCTGACGGTCCGAACTATTGACGGTCCGTCTAATAATCTCTAGCTTCTCGGGCAGAGGGGTGCGTCGTGCCCTTCGGCGAGCCCGAGGAGGAGAGAGCCGATGACCACCGCAGCCGGCCGCAGGCCGACCGGAAGGACCGCCCCGGAGGAGTGGCCGGAGGAGCGCCGACGGACCGCCGAGCGGCTGCTCGCCTCCTCCGCCAAGGTCTCCTTCGACCCGCTCACCGAGGTGGACTGGGCCTCCCCGCCGGTGCCCGGCCGCTACTACAGCCCGGCGCACAACCTCTCGCTCTACGGCACCCCGCTCTGGGACGCGCTGACCGAGGAGCAGCGGATCGAGCTCAGCAAGCACGAGGTCGCCAGCATCGCGAGCGTCGGCATCTGGTTCGAGGAGATCCTGATGCAGATGCTGCTGCGGCACGCCTTCGACCGTGACCCGACCAGCGCGCACGTGCAGTACGCGCTCACCGAGATCGCCGACGAGTGCCGGCACTCGGTGATGTTCGCGAAGATGATCTCCTGGATGGGCGTGCCCACCTACGGCCCGGGGCGGCTCTCGCACGAGCTGGGCCGGCTGTTCAAGACGATCTCGACGCACAGCCAGACCTTCGGCGGCACTATGTACGTCGAGGAGATCCTGGACGCCTTCCAGCGCGAGCTGATGAACGACGAGTCGATGCAGCCGCTCACCCGCCAGGTCTCCCGGATCCACGTGATCGAGGAGTCCCGGCACATCACCTACGCCCGCGAGGAGCTGGTCCGCGCCAAGGTCGGCCCGGTGCGGCGCCGGTACGAGCAGCTGCTGCTCGGCCTGGTGGTGCACCGCTCCACCGTCGGCCTGATCAACCCGAAGCTGTACGCGGCGGTCGGCATCGACCCGAAGGTCGGCCGCAAGGCCGCCCGGAACAACCCGCACTGGCGCGCCACCAAGACGCAGATGGCGGCCAAGGCGATCGGCGTGCTGGACCGGGCCGGCCTGGTCGGCCGGACCAACCGCTGGCTGCTCCGGGCGGCCGGGGTGATCTGACGGGCTGATCGGACGCGGTGATCCGACGAGGTGATCCGACGAGGCGGCCCGAGCAGGCGTCAGAGCGGGGACAGCTCGGGCCGCTTGGCCTCCACGTGGTCGCCGGAGGACTCGCCGCGCAGCCGCCGGCCGACCCACGGGACCAGGAACTCCCGGGCCCAGTGCAGGTTCTCCCGGCGCTGCTCGGCGACCGAGAGCACCGGAGCGGTCGGCCACGGCGCGTCCGGGTCCTGGGCGGCGGTGAGCGGCAGCCCGAGCGAGCGGGCGGCCAGCAGGGCGACCCGCTGGTGGCCCTCGGGGGAGAGGTGCAGCCGGTCCTCGCTCCAGGCCCGCCGGTCGTGCACCGCGCGCAGCGACCACAGGTCGGCCACCGCGCAGTCGTTCCGGTCGGCGATCGCCCGCAGGTGGCCGTTGTAGGTGGCGATCTTGCCGCGCAGCAGACCGAGCAGCGGGATGCCCCGGGTGTCGAAGCCGGTGCAGATCAGCACCCGGCCCGCGTGCCGGCGCAGCTCCAGCACGGCGGCCTCGAACCGCTCGGCCGCCTCGTCCGGGTCGCTGCCGGGCCGGAGGATGTCGTTGCCGCCCGCGCAGAAGCTCACCAGGTCGGGCCGGATCTCGGCGACCCGGGGCACCTGCTCGGCCACCACCTGGTCGAGCAGGCGGCCCCGGACGGCCAGGTTGGCGTAGCGGAAGTCGTCCGCCGGCCGCTGGTCGGCGAGCAGTTGGGCGAGCCGGTCGGCCCAGCCGGCGTACCGGCCGTCCGGGCCCGGGTCGTTCAGGCCCTCGGTGAAGCTGTCGCCGAGGGCGACGTACGAGTCGATGTCGGTGATCTCCTGGTGGTCAGCCATGGAGACGATAGTTCACCTTGTGAAGTTCCTTACGCGAACGTAGGTCGCACGGTACGGGCGTGATCTTCGCCACCCGGAGGGCGCGTTTCAGTCCGCCGAGGGCCAGTCCGACAGTCGGCGGGCGCTCTCGAAACGCCGCGGCTCACCGGTCACCGGATCGGTGAACTCCAGTCTGTGGGACAGTAGTTGGAGCGGGTGGCGGAAGTCGTCCGGGGCCGTCTCGGGCAGCACCTCGGGGTAGAGCGGGTCGTGCAGGATCGGGATGCCCAGCATGGTCAGGTGCACCCGGAGCTGGTGGGTCTTCCCGGTCTCCGGCAGCAGGCGGTAGCCGCCCAGGCCGTCCCGGTGGGTCAGCAGCTCCACCACGCTCCGGCTGTTCGGCTCGCCCGGCACCTCCCGGGCCGTCAGCTCGCCGCGCTCCTTCACCAGGTGGCCGGTCACCGTCCGGGGCAGCGTCAGCGCGGGGTCGTACGGGGCGACCGCGCGGTACTCCTTGGTGACCCGGCGCTCGGCGAACAGCCCCTGGTAGGCGCTCCGGTGCTCGGGCCGCACCACGAACAGGGTGAGCCCGGCCGTGAGCCGGTCCAGCCGGTGGGCCGGGCTCAGCTCGGGCAGCGCCAGCTCGTCCCGGAGCCGGGACAGCGCCGTCTCCACCACGTGCCGGCCGCGCGGTGTCACGGCCAGGAAGTGCGGCTTGTCGGCCACCACGATCCGCTCGTCCCGGTACAGCACGGTCACCGGGAACGGCACCGGCACCTCAGGGCCGAGTTCCCGGTGGTACCAGACGTAGCCACCCGGCAGGTACGGCGCGTCGGCCGGGAGCGGCCCGGCCGTCCCGTGCACCGCGCCCTCGGCGAACATCGCGTCGACCAGCTCCGACGGCACCGGCAGCCGGTCCGCCAAATAGTCGCGCACCGTCACCCAGTCGCCCTCGACCGGCAGCCGCCGCCGGACCGGGTCGACCCCCCGGCGCTGCGGCAGCGGTGCGGGCGGCACGGCGGATCGGCGTCTCATGTCGAACCAGCCTAGGGCCTGTCGTCGAACTCCCGTCGTCGCCCGGAGGGCGGCCCTGCGGCGTCCGGTGCGTGCGCTCGGCGTGCCGGACGGGAGCCCGCGCACTGGGTCCTGCTTGGGCTTTCGTCCGGTGCGGTGAGCGTGCGTGCCAGGCGGCGTGGGGCAGGCGGGAGTCTGCCGACAGGCCCTGGCGCCGAGCCCGGCAGGGGCAGCCCCGCCGGGCTCGGCAGCGGTCGGGTGGCCGTGCCCGGTTCCGGCCCCGGGCCGGGGCAGAATGGGGACCCGGACACCGAGCCCGGAGGATGTACCGTGACGCGACCGGCCCAGCAGAGCGAGGAGCTGGCGACGCTCCGTCAGCTGCTGCGCACCCGCCCGCCGATGGACCGGAAACTGCCGGCCTTCGACCCGGGCGCCGCCCCGGCGGACCCGGCCACCCTGCACGTGTCCTGGCTGCTGGAGGCGATGACGGCCGAGCTGCCGGACGCCCAGGTGGTCACCGTCTCCACCTCCGACGGGGACGGCCACCCCGACGCCCGGGTGCTGGTGCTGCGGGACATCGATCCGGCCACCGGCAGCTGGAGCTTCGCCGCCGACCTGCGCAGCCCCAAGGGTGAGCAGCTCGCCGTCACGCCCTGGGCCGCCCTCACCTCGTACTGGCCCGCCTTCGGCCGGCAGATCAGGGTGCGCGGCCCGGTCGAGGCGATCGACCAGCAGGACGCACCGCCCGCCGAGCGGGGGGTCGGCCCGGCCGGCCACACCGCCGCCGTGGTCGGCCGACAGAGCCAGCGGCTGGGCAGCGCGGGCGAGTTGGAGTCCGCCTGGCAGCTGGCCGCCGCCGAGGTGGCCGCCGATCCGGCCGGGCCGGTGCCGGGGCTGACCCGGTACGTGCTGCGCGCCGAGGCGGTGGAGTTCTGGCAGGGCGACTCCGGTCGGCGGCACATCCGGCTGGCGTACCAGCGGACCGCCCTCGGCTGGGAGCGGGGCCTGCTCTGGCCGTGAGCGGGCCGGTCCGGGGTGGCGGGAGGCCGGCCCGGCCGGCGGCGGGCTGGGACGGCGGTCCGGCCGCGTGCGATGATCGCCGGGTGCTTCGGGTGCCTGGAAGGTCGGTCCTCCGGCGGGGCAGGTCGGCCGGACCAGCCTCGGCGCTGGCCGCTGCCCTGCTGCTGGTGCTGGGCCCGGCCGCCGTCCCGGCGGCCGCCGACGGCAGCCCACGGCGCGAGTTCACGATGCAGGACGCCCGGATCACCGAGTCCAGCGGCCTGGCCGCCAGCCGCCGGCACCCCGGCGTCTACTGGACCCACAACGACAGCGACGACGGCCCGTACGTCTTCGCGGTCGACTCCCAGGGCCGCACGCTGGCCACCGTCACGCTGCGCGGGGTCACCCTGCGGGACGCCGAGGCGATCGCGCTCGGCCCGGACAACCAGCTCTACCTGGCCGACATCGGCGACAACTTCAACGGCAAGTGGCCCGAGGTCTGGCTCTATCGCTTCGCCGAGCCCGCCCAGCTGACCGACCAGACCGTGCAGGCCACCCGCTACCGGGTCAGGTACGCGGACGGGCCGCGCGACGCGGAGGCGCTGCTGGTGCACCCGGTGACCGGCCGGGTGTACATCGCCAGCAAGAGCGACAAGGACCAGGGGCACCTGTACCAGGGTCCCGAGACGCTGTCGGCCACCGCCGTGAACACCTTCAAGAGCATCGCCGACGTCCCCTGGGTCACCGACGGCGGCTTCTCCCCGGACGGCAGCAAGGTGGTGCTGCGCGGCTACTTCTGGGCCAAGCTCTACGACTGGAAGGACGGCACCATCACCGCCCCGGAGTCGGTGAACGTCCCGTTCCAGCGCCAGGGCGAGTCGGTGACCTTCTCGGCGGACGGCGACTCGCTGCTGTTCGGCAGCGAGGGCAAGCAGAGCGACGTGTGGCGGCTCCCGCTCAAGGCCGCCGCCGCGACCCCGGCCCCGACCCCTGCTCCGTCGGCCGACCCTGCGGCCTCGGGCGCGCCGGGCGCCGCACCCGAGCCGAAGAACGAGCCCAACCACGCGGGCGCCCTGCTGCTGGTGATCGCCGCCGTCGGGGCGCTGTTCTACTGGCGCAAGGGCCGCCGTTCGGGCTGATCAGCCGTCAGGGCCTGGCCGGGGGAGGGTGGATCGGGCCGCAGCCCGCGCACCGCTGGTAGCCTCGCAGGGCACCCGGCGTGAAGGAGTTCCGATGGCCGTCGTCCACCGCACCACCATGAAGCCCGGCAAGCTCGAGCTGCTCACGGAGTGGCTGCCGCAGCAGTCCTGGTACCTGGGCGCGGGCCGGGCGCCGGAGCTGGTCCGGGCCGGTGGGTTCCGGCTGGACGACCCCGAGGGCGAGGTGGGGATCGAGTTCATGGTGGTCGTGGACACGGCCGGGCCCGACCCGGTGGCCTACCTGGTCCCGCTGGCCTACCGGGGCGCCCCGAACGGCACCGGCCCGACCCTGATCGGCACCTCCGAGCACGGCGTGCTCGGCACCCGGTGGATCTACCACGGCACCGGCGACCCGGTGCTGATGACGGAGCTGGCCGCCCTGCTGAGCGGCAACGCGGTGCCGCAGCAGCAGAGCGAGAGCGACACCCCGGACCCGACCGTCACGGTCCACCCGGTCACCACCGGGGAGCCCTTCAGCTACGAGACCGTCGAGGTCCTGCGACCGCTGGCCGACCAGGCCGCCGAACTCCCGGGCGACGCCGTGCTCGGCCAGGTCGTCGCAGGCTGGCGCTGGCCGGACGGCACCCCCGCCCGCGCCGTCTTCGCCCGCGCCACCCGGTAGCGGGGCCTGCCACCGCCCGGCTGAACTCCGGTGAGGGGAAGGATGGTTCAGGTGTGGGCGGTCAGGTCGCTGAGTTGGGCGGCCAGGTGGAGGCCGGTGGTGAGGTACTGCACGAAGGTCTCGTTGTGGAGGGCGGCGGGGGAGCGGCGGCGCCGGATCAGGGTGATCGCGTCGTGCACGTCGTGGCCCGTGTCGACCAGGGCCTGAGCGACCACCAAGCCTGAGCGGTTGTAGCCGGAGTGGCACCGGACGAGGACGGTGCGGCCGGCGCGGACGGCGCCCGCCACGGTGGTGGCGAGCGAAGCGGCCGTGCGGAGCTGGGCGGCGGTGAGCGGTTCGTCGGGCATCGTGCCGACCAGGTGCTCCACCTCGGGGGACGGGCCGTGGCCGGGGGCCGAGAAGAGGCTGACCACCAGGTCGAACTCCGAGCCGACGACCACGGACTGGAGGTCCCCGAGGCAGTCGGTCCAGATGTGCCCGCCCATCCAGAGGCCCGGGACGATCTCGTTCCAGGGCTCTTCGGGGCCCGGTACGTGCCGGTCCTTCCTACGCGTCCTCATCGCCTCACCCTCCCGCAGCGCCAACGGCGAGGTGGGGCAGGGAGTTCCGCGTTCCCCGGGCGGGCCTTCGGGGTGATCGGTGTTCGCGCGGGCCGTTCGTAGGGATAACGTCAGGGGCGTGTCACAAATCGAAAGCTCCCCCGCCGTGCTCCTGCCTCGTCCGGAGCGCCCGCACACCGTCCCGCTCGAACGGATAGCCGGGCTCCTGGGTGTTCCAGGGGTTTCGGGTGACGTCCCGGTCACGGGGATCACGCACAGTCACTCGGCGGTCCTGCCGGGGGACTTGTACGTGGTGCTCCCCGACAGCCGGGTGGAGGTCCGGGAGGCGGTGGGGGCGGCGCGGGCGGCCGGGGCGGTGGCGGTGCTGGCGGAGGCGGCTGCGGCGGAGCGGCTGGGCGGGTGCGGGGTGCCGGTGCTGGTGGTGGCCGGGCTGCGGTCGCGGCTGGCGGAGCTGTCCAGCTGGTTCTACGGGCGGGCGGCGGAGGGCCTGTTGAGTTTCGGGGTGACCGGCACCAACGGGAAGACCACCACCTGCTACCTGCTGGAGGGCGGACTGGTCGGGGCAGGCCGGGCCCCCGGCCTGCTGGGTACGGTGGAGCGACGGCTCGGTGCCGAACGGTTCGCCGGTGAGCTGACCACCCCCGAGGCGCCGCAGCTGTACGCGCTGCTGGCGGTGCTGGCGGAGCGCGGCGCGGACGCGCTGGCGATGGAGGTGTCCAGCCACGCGCTGCGGCTGGGCCGGGTGGACGCGCTGGTGCTGGACGTCGCGGTGTTCACCAACCTGACGCACGATCACCTGGACTTCCATCCCGACATGGAGGACTACTACCGCGCCAAGGCGGTCCTGTTCACCCCGGAACGCTGCCGGCGCGCCGTGGTCAACGTCGACGACCCGTACGGGCGCCGGCTGGCGGGCGAGGCCGGGGTGCCCGTGGTGACGTTCTCCGCCGAGGGCGACCCCGGTTCGGACTGGCGGGCGGTGGACGTCCTGCTGCGGGCGGACGGTTCGACGTTCCGGGTGCTCGGTCCCGACGGTGCCGGGGCGGACGCCCGGATCGCGCTGCCCGGCGGCTACAACGTGGCCAACGCGCTGGGCGCCGTCGCGGCCCTGGTCACGGCCGGCCTGCCGCTGGACCGGGTGCTGGCCGGGATCGGTGCGGTGACCGGCGTACCGGGGCGGGTGGAGCGGGTCGAGGCCGGGCAGCCGTACCTGGCGATGGTGGACTACGCCCACCAACCCGACGCGCTGCAGGCCGTCCTGACGACGCTTCGGGCGGTCACCCCGGGACGGCTGCACCTGGTGATCGGCTGCGGCGGGGACCGGGACACCGCCAAGCGGTCCGTGATGGGCGGGGTCGCCGCCCGGTTCGCCGACACCGCCGTGCTGACCACCGACAACCCCCGGTCCGAGGACCCGTTGGCGATCCTGGCCACCATGCGCGCCGGGGCCACCGCCGTGCCCGCAGCCGATCGGGGCGAGCTGCTGGTCGTCCCGGACCGGGCCGAGGCCATCGCCGCCGCCGTGGCCCGGGCGGTGGCCGGCGACACCGTGCTGATCGCCGGCAAGGGCCACGAGAGCGGCCAGCAGATCGGCGCCGTGAGCCTGCCCTTCGACGACCGGGCGGTGCTGCGCGCCGCGATCACGGCCGCCCGGTCCGCCGGTGAGCCCGACCGCAGCTAGGGCCGGTCACCCGGTCGCACCCCGGCCCGCCCCCGATTCCCCCGACCTCGGAGAACTCTTGCTGGTCTCACCCGCCCTTCCCCTCGCCATACCCGCACCCGGGACGGTCGTCGACGCGATCCGGATCGTGCGCGTCGACCTGTTCGTGGTCCGGCTGCCGCTGCTCCGCCCGTTCACCACCAGCAGTCACCGCAAGGACCACCTGGACCACATCCTGGCCCGGGTCACCGACCAGGACGGCGCCACCGGCTGGGGGGAGTGCGCCAGCCCGACCGACCCGTTCTACGGGCCGGAGAACCTCCGCAGCTGCTGGAACGCCCTGACCGACTACTTCGCCCCGGCCCTGCTGGGCGTCGCCTGGCAGCACCCCACTGACCTGCCGACGGCCTGGGGCCACATCCAGGGCAACCGGTTCGCCCGGGCGACGCTGGACATCGCCTGCTGGGACCTGTTCGCCCGCCGGCAGGACCGCTCGCTGGCCGACACCCTCGGTGGCACCGCGGCCGCCGTCCCGGTCGGGGTCAGCCTCGGCATCGAGCCCGGCGTCGAGGAGCTGCTCGCCCAGGTCGAGCGGTACGTGGCGCAGGGCTACCGGCGGGTCAAGCTCAAGATCGCCCCCGGCTGGGACACCGCCCCGGTGGCCGCCGTCCGCGAGCGCTTCCCGGACACCCCGCTCCAGGTGGACGCCAACGGCGCCTACCGGGACCACCCCTCGCACCACGCGGTGCTGCGGGAGCTGGACGGTCTCGGCCTGGCGATGATCGAGCAGCCCTTCCCCGCCGACGACCTGCTGGCGCACGCCCGCCTGCAGCGCGAACTGGCCACCCCGGTCTGCCTGGACGAGTCCGTCACCACCGTGCACACCGCCCGGACCGCGCTCGCCCTGGGGGCCGGACGGATCGTCAACATCAAGGTCTCCCGCCTCGGCGGTCTGACCGAGGCCCGCGCCGTCCACGACCTGTGCGAGCAGGCGGGCGTGCCGGTCTGGTGCGGCGGGATGCACGAGTTCGGCATCGGCCGGGCGGCGAACCTCGCCCTGGCCGCGCTGCCCGGCTTCACCTTGCCCGGTGACCTCTCCGGCTCCGACCGGTACTTCCGCACGGACGTGGTGCAGCCGCCGATCCGCGCCCAGGACGGAACGGTGGCCGTGCCGACCGGCCCCGGCCTCGGCGTCGAGATCGACCAGGATGCGCTGCGCGGTCACCTGCTGCGCAGCACCGTACTGACCTGAGTGCGGTGGGGCGATCACTCGCTGTCCGACACCCACGTCCTCCGGTCCGCGTACTCCGCCACGACGGCACCGGGGCAGGCCCGGCGCAGTTCCGCCGCCAGCAGGCCCGGGTCGTGCTCCGGATGGTCGAACGCGGCCCGGGTGCGGTGGACCTTGCCGCCCACCTGCAGTTCGAGCACCCGCTGGCCGCCGTCGGGATTGTCCATGGACCGGTGCCCGGTACGGATCAGCTGTAGCCGGCCGACCGAGTCGAGGGGGTGGCTGCTCTCCCGGCCGTCGACCCGCACCAGCACGAGCACCGGCGGGGGCCCCGGCCGGATCTCGGCCCACTCGACGGCCCTCCGCTCGCGCAGCCAAGGCGGCACCAGCAGCACGCCCCAGAACGTCGCGAGGATCCCGCCCAGCACCAGGGCCGCCCAGGGCGCGGCGACCGCCACCGCCCCGACGGTCAGCACGTGTCCCACGGTGACGACTACGTAGTCGCCCCGGTCGGACTGCCCCTCGTACTTGCTTCGGTAGGTCTCCCAGCGGAAGACGCCGCCGTCCTCGGCTTCGCTCATGGTGCCCAGCATGGCGATCCGTGCACGCTGCCGGAAGGGGTGCCGAGGAGGCAGTCGCCGCCGGACGGTGTGCCGATGACGGACCGTCAGCGCTAGCCGGACGGGTCGGCGGGCAGGTCCGGGTCCTGGACCTCGACCAGGCAGCGCCAGGCGTCGGGCCGGCTGCCGTCCAGGTCGTAGAAGGAGGAGACCCGGTAGCGGGTGCGCCCGCTCGACCGGGTCGGCGGGAGCGCGCGGGTGTGCCGGGCACCACAGCTGTTGGACCCTTACCGGGGCGGGCGGTGTTGTTATGCTGCGAGAGCGTCCCGAGGGGAAAGTCCGGTGGAAGTCCGGCGCTGACCCGCAACGGTGGACGGGCCCCTGAGGGTCCGTGAGCCCGATCGCCCTCGGCGGCGCTGACCTCCCGACAACTCGCCGCGGACTGCGAGGGGATGCGGCACGGCACGCCCGCTCGGACCCGAGGTCCGCGCCGACCGGGCGGCCCCGGCGCGTCGTCCCGTACGCCCGCGGCCCGACCGAAGGCAGCCGTGAGCACCGCCGTAGCCGCACCGACGCCGAAGGCCGCCGCCCACCCGCCCGCCCGGACCCCGGTGCTGGCCGCCGGGCTGGCCGTCGCCCTGCTGGTCTCGCTGGTCTGCGGCGTCGCGCTGGGCTCGTCCGGGATCGGCTGGGGAGCGGTGGTGGAGTACCTGCGGGCCGGTCTGACGGGTGGTCGGATCAGCGCCGACCAACTGGCCGGCTACACCATCGTGTGGGAGATCCGGCTGCCCAGGACGGTGCTGGCGGCCGTGGTCGGGGCCGGGCTGTCGGTGACCGGCGTCGCCGTCCAGGCCATGGTGCGGAACGCGCTCGCCGACCCGTTCGTGCTCGGGATCTCCTCCGGTGCGGCCGTCGGCGCCAACGCCGTCCTGCTGCTCGGCGCGTTCGCCTCGCTCGGCGTCTGGGCGCTCTCCGCCTCCGCGTTCGCCTCCGCGCTGGCCGCCATGGTGCTGGTCTACGCGGTGGCCAGGACCGCCGAGGGCCTCACCCCGCTGCGCCTGGTGCTCACCGGCACCGCGCTCGCGTACGGGTTCTCCGCCGTCACCTCGCTGATGGTGTTCTCCGCCGAACGCGGCGAGGCGGCCCGGACGGCGATGATGTGGCTGCTCGGCAGCCTGGGCGGCGCCACCTGGGCCGCCGTCCCGATCGCGGCCGGCACCGTGCTGGCCGGTTTCGGCTACCTGCGGTACTCGGCCGGGCAGTTGGACGTGCTGGCGATGGGCGACGAGACCGCCGCCGCGCTCGGCGTGGACGCCGCCCGGCTGCGCCGGGCGCTGTTCGTGGTCACCGCCGCCGTCACCGGCACGGTGGTCGCGGTCAGCGGAGCGATCGGCTTCGTCGGGCTGATGGTCCCGCACCTGGCCCGGATGCTGGTCGGGGCCGACCACCGGCGGGTGCTGACGGTGGCTCCGCTGCTCGGCGCGGTGCTGCTGGTCTGGGTGGACATCGTCTCCCGGCTGCTGCTGGCCCCGGCCGAACTGCCGGTCGGGGTGGTCACCGCCGTGCTCGGGGTGCCGTGCTTCCTGCTGCTGATGCGGCGGCGCAGCTACAGCTTCGGCGGCCGCTGATGGCCGCCCGGGGGAGGGGACGCTGATGCGGGTCGACATCGAGGAGGTCTCGGTCGAGCTGGCCGGGACCAGGCTGGTGCACGAGGTCACCGTACGGGCCGCGAGCGGGCAGGTGCTCGGCCTGGTCGGGCCGAACGGCAGCGGGAAGTCCACCCTGCTGCGGTGCGTCTACCGGGCGCTGCGCCCGGTGGCCGGCACCGTCCGGCTGGACGGCGACGACCTGCACGGCCTGACGCCCCGGGAGGGCGCGCTCCGGGTCGGCGCGCTGCCGCAGGAGACGGTGGCGGAGTTCGACTTCACCGTCGCCGAGGTGGTCGGGATGGGCCGGCTGCCGCACCGGCGCGGCTTCGGCGGGCCGGGCCCGGACGAGGCGGTGGGCTGCGCGCGGGCGCTGGCCGAGGTCGGCGCGGAGCACCTGGCCGGGCGGGGCTTCCTGAGCCTCTCGGGCGGCGAGAAGCAGCGGGTGCTGATCGCCCGGGCGCTGGTCCAGCAGCCGGCGGTGCTGGTGCTGGACGAACCCACCAACCACCTGGACATCGCGCACCAGTTGGAGGTGCTCTCGCTGGTCCGCTCCAGCGGCCTGACCGTGCTGACGGCGCTGCACGACCTCAACCTCGCGGCGGCGCACTGCGACCTGCTGTACGTGATCGCGGCCGGCCGGATCGTCGCCTCGGGGCCGCCCGGGGAGGTGCTCTCGCCCGACCTGCTCGCCGAGGTGTTCGGGGTCCGGGGCCACCCGGTGCGGCACCCGGTGACCGGCGCCGTCCAACTGCTCTTCGACCGTCTGCACCCGTGAAAGGGAATCCTGTCGTGTTCATCAGCCCCCGCCGTACCCTGGCCGCCACCGCCGTGCTCGCCCTGGGCCTGACCGCCTGCGGCGCCGAGGTCACCCCCTCGGCGGAGAGCGCGGGTTCGGCGCACTACCCCGTCACCGTCGACAACTGCGGCACCCCGCTGACGTACCACCACAAGCCGGCCCGGGTGGTGACGAACGACATCGGCATCACCGAGCTGATGCTGTCGCTCGGCCTGGCCGACCGGATGGCGGGCTACGTGATGCCGGACGAGAAGGGCGACCTGGCGAAGGTGCCCTGGGCGGCGGAGTACGACCGCACCAAGTGGCTGTCCAAGAAGGAGATCACCAAGGAACTGGTGCTGGACGCCAAGGCCGACCTGGTCTTCGCGGGCTGGAACTACGGCTGGAACGACACCACCGGGCTCACCCCCGAGGGCCTGGGCAAGCTCGGGGTCGGCGCCTACACCCTCACCGAGTCCTGCCGGAACGGCAAGGAGAAGGCGCGCGGGGTGATGCCGCCGCTGGACGCGCTCTACACCGACCTGGCCAACCTCGGGAAGATTTTCGACGTCGAGCCGAAGGCCCGGCAGCTGATCGCGGAGTTCCAGGCGGAGGTGGCCGGGGTCGAGGCCGGGGCGCCCGCCCGGCGGCCGAGCGTCTTCCTGTACGACAGCGGCCAGGACAAGCCGTTCACCTCCGGCCGGTTCGCGGCGCCCGAGCAGATCATCGGCAAGGCCGGCGGGCGGAACGTGATGGGTGACCTGGACGACTCCTGGACCACGGTCGGGTGGGAGAGCGTGGTGGCCAGGGACCCCGAGGTGATCGTGATCAACAACTACGGGGAGACCGGCGCGGACGCCAAGCGGCAGTTCCTCAAGTCGTACCCGCCGCTGGCCAACGTCTCGGCCGTCCGGAACGACCGGATCTTCGTGCTGGACTACGTCGACCTGGTGGAGAGCCCGCGCAACCCGTCGGCGATCTCCCGGCTCGCGGCCTACCTCCGGACGGTGCCCGCGCCCTGACGCCACTGCTCAGAACAGGGCGGCCTGCTCGACCGGCCGTGCCCTGAGCTGCTCGGCGAGCCCGGTGCAGGGGGCGAGCGGGGTGGGCCGCAGGGACCAGCCGATGAGCAGCCGGGTGTCCAGCAGCAGCGGGGGAGCGTCCGCCTGATCGGGCGTCACGAACAGGTGGCGCCCGATCGGCGCGTGCAGGGTGCCGCCGAGGGTGGCACCGGGGCCGAGCGCGGTGATCTCGCGGTACGCGGCGGGCGGCCCGGCGGTCAGGCCGAACAGGGCCACCTGGTCGGTCACCGGATCGGCGGGGAAGAGCTCGACGCCGTGGCCGGCCAGCACCCGGAGCACCCGGGCGCGCAGCTCGTGCACCGCCGCCGCCCGCTCGTCCGGCGCGGACAGCCGCCACCAGCCGCCGACCTTGGCCCGCGAGGTGAACCGCTCCCTGGCCAGCCCGGACCGGGCCACCGTCAGCTCGGCCCGACGGATGCTCGGCAGTGACCCCCGGGCGACGAACGTCCAGGCCAGGGCGGCCTGCTCGACCAGCCGGGCGGTGCCGCGCTGCTCGGCGGTCAGCCCGACCTTGACCAGCCCCGGCCCGAACCAGGCGAGGTAGAGCCGGTACGTCCGCCCGTCGTCGAGGATCTGATCCCGGGCCAGCGCCAGCCCCTGGTCGGCGTCCTGGCAGGACGGGCACTGGCCCGCCTTCCCGCTCGGCTCCAGCTCGGCCGCGAGCGGGCACGGGTGGTGCCGGTGGGCCGTCCGCACCCCGACGCAGCGGCGTGGGCCGAGCACCGTCCAGCCGATCCGGGTACCGGCGGCGACCTCGCGCTCCAGCACCCGGGCCCCGCCGATCGCGGTGAGCCGGGGCAGGCCGTCGCGCCAGCGCAGACCGGTGGCCGTCCAGCCGATGGCCGCAGGGGTGCTCGTCATGGGACGTGAGCGTACGGCCTGGTACCGACAGCCGTCCCGCAGGGCGGAATCCCATTGGGAGCGCGGTCTGATGATCCGCTATATTCGCGCAGCCGTCGGACCCGCCGGCGCCGCAGCTCCGGGGGAGTCCCACCGTGTCGTCCGAGTCCGACCCGTCCAGCAGTTCGAGCAGCGACAGCTCGGCGGCCTGGTCCCCGCCGTCCGGCTCCGACGGTGCCCCGGCACCCGCTTCGGCACCCACCGACAGCTCCCCGTACGTGCCCCCGGCGGACGCGAACCCGTACGCGCCGCCGGCGGACGCGAACCCGTACGCGCCGCCGGTCGCCGGGGCGAACCCGTACGCGGCGCCCGCCGATCCGTACGCGCCGCCCACTGGTCCGTACGCCCAGACCGGTGCGTACCCGCCGCCGGCCGCGCCCGGGTACCCCGTCGGGGCGCCGGCCGCGTGGGGCCAGGGGTACTGGAACGGGCCGCCGCCGCCACCGCAGGGGACCAACGGGCTGGCGATCACCTCGTTGGTGCTCGGCATCCTCGGGTTCGGGTGCTTCCTCTGGGTGCTCGGCCTCGGGTTCGGCATCGGTGCGCTCGGGCAGATCCGCCGCCGTCCGCAGCGTGGCAAGGGGCTGGCGGTGGCCGGCATCGTGCTCTCCTGCCTGTGGGGCCTGCTGATCATCGGCATGGCGGGCGTGTTCGTGGCGAAGGGCGACTTCGACGACATCGGGAGCACCACCAACGTCTTCAGCCTGGAGCCGGGCGACTGCGTGCAGGAGCGGACCGAGGAGCAGGGCAAGGTGGTCCAGCGGTTCACCGTGGTGTCGTGCAGCGAGCCGCACCACGGCGAGGTGTTCGGGTCGGTCCCGGTGCCGGGTTACGAGGGCAAGGGCGCCGCCTACCCGGGGGAGACGGTGCTGCAGGACACCATCTCGAAGGGGTGCGTCGGCCGGCAGTACGAGTACGCGGCGGACTACGTCGCCGTCCCGCGGGGTGTCGACGTCACCACGCTCTACCCCGACCGCGCCTCCTGGCGGTCGGGCGGCAAGCGGTTCGGCCTGTGCGTCTTCGAGTCGACGGAGGCCCTGACCCGGACGCTCCGTCAGGACATCACCGCCGCGACGGCCGAGCAGCGCGGCTACCTGGACGCCTCCACTGAGCTGAACCAGGTCGTCGACCAGTGGCCGCTGGACGAGCCCGAAGACGCCACCCCGGGCGTCTACCAGGACTGGGCCCGCAGGCTGATCGGCGCCGCCGAGACGGAGAAGAGCCGGTTGAACGGCGTGCCGTGGTCGGACGGGACCCGGGCGAAGGTGGCCCCGCTGCAGGCCGAACTGGACCAGGTGATCGTGCACGCGGAGAAGATCCGGAAGGGCACCGACCCCCACCTGCTGGCCGACGAGTCGATGGAGCTGGAGGACCTGCTCCGGGGGCCGGCGGACACCAAGCTCCGGGACGCCCTCAAGCTGCCGACCAGCGCCCCGGACCTCCGCCCGGCCACGGTCTGACACCCCGTTCGCTCCGCGCCGCCCCGGTCCCCGCCGTACGGGACCGGGGCGGCGTCGTCGGTGCCACCCCGGTTGCGGTGTACAGAATTCTTGACATGGTGTCGGCCTTGCTTGACACTGCGGATGTCCGGTTTTCTTTACACGGGGGAGTGGGATGGCAGTCGAGGAGAAACGCGCCTGGTGCATGCTGGCGGTCACGGTCGCGACGTACACGGCGTACCTGGCCGTGGTGCTGGACCGGCCCGCCGGGCCGGCCCTGACCCAGGCGCCCTACGTGGCCGCGCTGCTGTGGTCGATCGGTGGCGGGATCGTGGCCTCGATCGTGTTGCACACCGCCGTCTCCACGTTCTCCCCCCGGGAGGAGAACGTCCGGGACCAGCGGGACCGGGAGATCCACCGGTTCGGCGAGTACGTCGGCCAGTCCTTCATGGCGATCGGCGGCATGGCCGGGATGGGCCTGGCGATGGCCGGGCAGGACCGGTTCTGGATCGCCAACGCGATCTACCTCGCCTTCGTCCTGTCGGCGCTGCTCGGCGCGAGCGCGAAGATCGCCGCCTACCGGTTCGGGTTCCACCCGTGGTGAAGCCGACCAGGGTCATCAACGTGATCCGCACCCTGCGGTTCACCCACGGCGAGATGACCCAGGCCGAACTGGCCCGCCGGATCGGGGTCACCCGCCAGACCGTCATTGCCATCGAACAGGGGCGCTACTCGCCCTCGTTGGAGGTGGCGTTCCAGATCGCCCAGGTGTTCCGCGTCCCGCTCGACGACGTGTTCCAGTACCCCACCGGCACCGAGGGAGACACCAGCTCATGAAGGCTGTCCGGCACGACGTCTACGGCCCGCCCGAAGTCCTGCGGGTCGAGGAGACCGAACCGCCCGTCCCAGGCGAGGGCGAGGTGCTGGTCCAGGTGCACGCCGCCGGTGTCGACCCCGGGGTCTGGCACCTGACCGCCGGACTGCCCTACCTGATCCGGGCGGCGGGCTTCGGCCTGCGGGCGCCCAAGCGGCGGATCCGCGGCCTGGACGTCTCCGGCCGGGTGGCCGCGGTCGGCCCCGGAGTCACCCGGTTCCGGCCGGGCGACGAGGTGTACGGCATCGCCGACGGCTCGTTCGCCGAGTACACCTGCGCCAAGGCGGCCAAGCTCGCCCACCGCCCGGCCAACCTCACCCACGCCCAGGCCGCCACCGTCCCGATCTCCGGCGCGACGGCCCTCCGGGCGCTGCGCGACGCCGGCCGCCTGAAGCCCGGTCAGACCGTGCTGGTGATCGGCGCGGCGGGCGGCGTCGGCAGCTTCGCGGTCCAGCTCGCCAAGGCGCTCGGCGCCCGGGTCACCGCCGTCTGCAGCACCGGCAAGGCGGACCTGGTCCGCGCGCTCGGCGCCGACCAGGTGATCGACTACACCCGGACCGACTTCACCGACGGCACCCACCGGCACGACCTGGTGCTCGACATCGCGGGCAACCGCTCGCTGACCCTGCTGCGTCGCACCCTGAACCCGCGCGGCACCCTGGTCATCGTCGGCGGCGAGAACGGCGGCCGCTGGATCGGCGGCAACGACCGGCAGCTGCGGGCCCTGCTGCTCTCCCCCTTCCTCCGCGAGCGCCTGCTCGGTCTGCTCGCCAAGGAGCAGCACGCCGACCTCGACGTCCTCCGGGAGCTGATCGAGGCGGGGACGGTCACCCCCGCGCTGGACCGGACCTACCCGCTGACCGAAGTCCCGGCGGCGGTCGCCCGGTTGATGGCGGGTCAGGTGCGCGGCAAGCTGGCGATCCAGGTCCGGACGGACTGAGGCCGCTCCCGTCGATGCCGCGCGGTGTTCACCGGACGGTGTAGGTGGCGGTCATCGGGGTGCCGTCGGGTTCGGCGGTCGTCACGGTGACGACGCCGGTGGTGGTGTGCCTGACCGGGGCCACGGCGCTGCCGTCGCTCTTGCAGGTCGGCTTCGGGGTCGAGTCCGGGCCGGCGCCCCGGACGGTGATCGATAGCTGGGTACCGGGGTCGCAGCCGTAGTACGCGAGGGTCAACTCATCGCTCTGCTTGGGCTGTTCTGGGGTGACCAGGGCCGGGTGGGTGGTCAGCGCGGTCGACTTGGACCCGCCACCGGTGATCTTTCCGGTCACCTCCCACCGGCCGGCTGCCGGGCCGGTGAACTGCGGCAGCCGGAGGACGGCGCTCGCGCCCTGGCAGGGCACCGTCGAGCCGAGCACCCCGCTGCGCCCCGTGCGCCGGTCGCGCCAGCCGAACTCGACCTGCTGGCCCGGGCGGCAGCCTTCGTAGCTGACGGTCAGGTCCCCGCGCATGGTGAACGGCGAGGGCGAGGCGAGCACCCGTTCCGCCGCCGGAGTGGACGAGCGCGAGGCGGTCGCCGTCGCGGTGCTCCGGTCGTCGGAGCCCCTGCGCTTCTTCTTGTTCTTGCTGCCCGTGCCGCAGGCCGCCAGCACCACCACCACCAGTGCCAGGACCAGCGCACACCGAAGCCCCCGCTCGACCATCGATCTCCCCCGTAGCCGTCTCAGTGGCTACAGGATGGGCTCCGGGCGGCCGGCTTGACTGCTCCTCGGAGCGGGCTGTGGCCGAGCTGTGACCTCGCGGCCCGGTGCAAGGATTCTGCAAGGTCAGGGGGCATCGTGGATGCCCCGACCGGCCCCGGGGCGGTCAGAGCTTGACGGCCTCGTGCACCTGGTCGAGGTGGATGAGGATGTCGTAGGCCCGGCCGATGGCGAGGGTGGGGCGCGGGTCCCCCTGGTAGGAGGAACCGGCCTCGTACACGGGGCGCGGGGTGTCGAGCCAACTGCGGCCCGCCGTCGGCAGGGTGCGCAGGTCGAGGTAGTAGTCGCGCTGGCTGACCCGGTCGAGGGTGTACTCCTGCATGTCGGGGGTGGCCCGGGGGACGGTGACCCTGGCCCAGGGGCTGCCGAGGGCGGTCGCGGTGAGGAACGACCCCTGGTTGAAGGTGAATCCGATCGCGGTGTAGGCCCGGCCGAGGGCGTTGCGCAGGAAGACACCCTGCGTGGTGGGGTACATCACCGGGTCGGTGGACAGGTAGCCGACGTGGCCGTTGTGCGCCGACAGCAGCATCTTGTCGCCGGTGCGCTGGTGCCACCAGGCGGTGTTGTCGGCCATCACCCGGTCGCGGAGGTGCTCCGCGGCGGACACCGACCCGGGGTCGGACAGGTCCAGGGAGGCGAAGGCGAAGGTCTGGGCGATGTTGCGGGCGTGCTGTTCGGCCCACTCGTAGGCGTCGCCGCCGACGCCCTGGCCCGCGGTGAGCAGGTCGAGGGCCTGCTGGGCGACGGTGGCGTTGTGGCGCCGTTCGGCGACCGGCCTGCCCAGGTAGGCGAAGACGTCGTCGAGCGGGCGCAGCCCCGCGTACAGCCCTTCGAGGCGGGCGAGATCCTGCGGGCGGTTCGCGCGGACGTGGGCGAGGACCCGGTCGAAGGCGGCGTCGCCGAGCCGGGGCGCGCCGACGTCGTTGCCCATGAAGTGCACCTTCCGGTCGGGGTGCCGGTCGTTGTACCGGCGCATCCAGGTGATCAGGCTGACGAACTCCTCGCGCTCCCAGGGCGATCCGGTCAGCGTCTCCCTGGCCACCTGCCGGGCGTCGCCGCGACCGCCCTGGAGGTACTCGTCGATCCGCAGGCCGGCCGTCCAGCTCATCTCCAGCGCGAAGGTGGTGAAGCCCTTCTGCTCGACCAGGTAGCGGAAGACGCGTTCCTTCATGGCGAAGAACTCGTGCGAGCCGTGGGTGGCCTCGCCCAGCCCGACCACCTCGGCGTCGCCGATCATGGCTCCCAGGGCTCGCAGGTCGGTGGTGCGGCCGCCGGGTTCGGTCGACCGGAGCGGCTGGGCGGCGCGGTCCAGGGCGCGGAGCGCGGCGGCCTGACGGTCCTTCGACGCGGTGGCGCTGACGGTGGTGGGCGCTGGGCCGGGGGCGGCGGCGGCAACCGGGGCGAGCAGGGCGGTGACCGCGAGGCCGGCGGTCGCGGCGAGCAGTCCTCGGCGGCCGATCGTCTGCTGGTGCGCGTTCATGCTGGTCACTCCTCGTTTCGGGGCCCATCGGGCAGTGAAACGATCATGGCCGGAAGCGGGGGTGGGCCGCGCTGGGGCTCTCCTCCGACTTGTTCGGGGGAGAACCCCTGGCCCGGTGGTGTAGCGGGCTACACCACCGGCTGACCCGAGGTCAGGGGCGGTGCCGGATCACCCTTCGAGGGCGTCCGCGTGCCGCTGGCCCGGGATGCGGCCGCAGAGCAGGTTGCCGGGCTCGGCGGGGTCGTCGCTGATCCAGAACTGGACCCAGAGCAGGGCGAACTCGGCGCGGCTGAGGTAGCCGTCGCCGTCCAGGTCGAGCAGGTCGAAGATCCCGTCGGTGTCGACGCTCTGCCCGTTCCAGGTCTCCACCAGCCGCTGGTGCTCGCTGCGGGAGATCCGGCCGTCCCCGTTCTCGTCGACGGCGTCGAAGATGGTGTCGGCGGTGGTGCTGACGGCCGCCACCATGCCGGGCAACTCGTCGACCAGGGCGAGGAGTTCGTCGAGGTCGACCCGGCCGTCACCGTTGGCGTCGCCGTGTGCCAGCAGGCTCTCCCACCAGCCCATCAGGACGGCCTCCAGGGTGGTCCGCAACTCCGCCCCCGCCGCCACCCGGGGCAGTCGGCTCCAGCGGACCACGAGGGCCTCGAAGTCGTCCCGCTGGAGGTACCCGTCCCCGTTCACATCGAACGCGGCGAACATTCCCTTGATCTTGTCCCGCTGGAACACGCTGGCCATGAGCTGCCCCTTGCTGTGCCGGTGGTCGTGCCGGAGCCGAAGAACGCCATCACGTCGGGCGATCGGTCGACCACGCTAGGTCGGATCCCGGGTGTCATGAGGGCTGTTCGGTACATCGCCGGACGGGACGGGTGCGGTGTGGTATCCCCGGCGCCCGGGCGGTGGCTGCAAGGATTCTGCAAGCCGGACCACCCACCATGAGCGCTTCGAATGCCTTTGCGAGTCGGGGAGTTGAGGTCGTGGCCGGAGCCGAGGTGCAGGTGGATCCCCAGGTGCTTCAGCAGGCCAGGTCCGCCACGGGCGAGACCCGGGGCGACTTCCGGGCCGCGGCGTTGTCGCCGTTGGACGAGACCACCGCCTGCTCCGGCAAGCTCGCGGGTTGGCAGTCCGCCGAGGGGATGAAGGTGCTCGTGCAGCGGTGGGAGCAGCAGGTGGAGGGCCTGGACGCGATCCTGCGCGGCCTCGCCGAACGGTTCGAGACCTCGGCCGCGGCCTACCGGCGCACCGAGGCGGACGTCCAGGGCGAGATGTCCCGCATCCAGCGGGCGTTCGGGTAGCCGGCCGTGCGCTACGAGGATCTCTACCACGCGGATCTGAAGGCGCTGGACGCGGCGGCGGACAGCTGGGAGCAGGCGGCGAAGCGGCTCCGGGCCGCCGTCGGCGGCTTCGGCTCCGGCACGGTCAAGCCGCTCTCCGCCTCGGACTGGCGTGGCGACGCCGCCGTCCGGGCGTTCAACTCCCTCTCCCAGGCCGAGCAGGAGCTCGACCGGGCGGCGAACGAGGCGGCCAGGGTCCAGGCCCTGCTGGCGGACGTGCACGCCCAGTTCACGGCCGTGCAGAAGGAGTTGCGGACGCTGGCCGAGAGCGAGGCGCCGGCCGCCGGGGTGCGGATCGCCGAGAACGGGCAGGTGTCGCCGCGCAATCCGCTCGACAGCACGTCCCACGAGCGGAACGATCCGGACTTCCGGGACGCGCAGAACCAGCAGAACCAGGCCGTCCAGCAGGTGGAGCAGCGGCTCACCGAGATCCTGGGCAAGGCCGACCGGCTGGACGCGGCGGCGGACCAGGCGCTGCGTCAGGACCTGAACTCCGCTGCCGACCGGGGCTTCAACACGGACTCCTCCACCAAGCTCGACCAGGTCAGGAACCCGAGCGAGCAGAACTACCAGAACGCGGGCGACTTCATCTTCGACGAGATGAAGACCAACATCGAGTCGCCCGACTTCAAGTCGATCCGGGACCTGTACAACACCGACGACTCCTTCATCGGGATCCTCACCACGCCCACCGACAAGCTCGCGGCGCTGGCGAAGTGGGCCCTGAAGGTCGGCCCCGGCCAGGACTGGGACCACAAGCCGAAGTTGCAGGACCGGCTCGACCTGAAGCAGCCGGACGACTTCTACTTCCAGGCGCCGGGCACCGAGGACAAGGTCTTCTACGACATCTACTCGAACATCCACTACGGCTACGTGGGCACCGCAGCGGGCTTCGGCCCCGACACCCTGATCAAGGGCGCCACCGTCCCCATCCCGGTCCTGGTCGGCAAGAGCGACCCGGGGGACGTGCTGACCATGCAGGCGGGCATCGACCTGTGGAAGCAGTACGGCAAGGACCTGACGAAGGAACAGCTCGACGCCAAGATCCGCGAGGTGGTCGCCGAGATGAAGGCCAAGCACCTGGACCAGGTCCGCCCGGCCTGAGCGGCCGTCGGTCTCAGCTGCCCGCGCCGCTGGGCCAGTAGGGCTGCCCGGTGGGGTGGTAGTACCAGGCCGGCCGGCTGCGGTGGTTCGCCCACGCCACGCCGCCGGCTCCCGAGGCGAGCGTGGCCAGGACGACCAGGAAGGCCGTCACGAGTTCCAGGTAGCCGTTCGGCAGCAGCAGGACCCACCCGGTCGACTGGGCCGCCGCGAGCAGCAGGAGCACACCGGTCCGGGCCGGCAGGGTCTGCCGTACCGTCAGCCGGCCGGCGACCAGGCCGAGGAGGACGGCCGGGATCACCACCATGAGCAGCGCGACCACGAGGAAGAAGAGCAGAGCGATGAGCATGGCGAGGCCCCGAATCCGTTTGGGCAGCGCCGGCCGCGCGATCGCGACAGCCGACCTGGTGACGCCATCCTGGCAGATTCTTTGAACGTGTTCAATATTGCCGCCGACGGGCCGGGTCAGCCGGTCGTGGCGGTGGAGGACCAGCCGCTGCGGTGCAGGCGGGCGAGGCCGTCGAGGAGCAGGTCGAGGGCGAACTCGAACTCGAACTGGTCGTCACACCCGGGGCCCACGACGGACTTCTCGTCGTGGGCCCCCGCCGTGGCGAGCTCGGCGACGTACGGGAAGTTCGCGGCCAGGGCCCGGAGCACGGCGGGGTCGGGCGGGGTGGCGCCGGGGGAGTCGTCGAAGAGCTCCTGGGTGAAGCCGAGCATCCGGCTGCCGAGGGCGTGCATCGCGTGGTGGGTGAGGTCGACCGAGCACCCGCCGGTGCGGAACAGGCCGATCAGCGAGTCGGTGTAGCCGAGCAGGGCCGGGGTCGGGGCGGTGCGGGACTGGATCACCCGGGCGGCCCAGGGGTGGCCGAGCAGGGCGCTCCGGGCGGTGAGGATGCGGGCCCGGACGGCGGGCCGCCAGTCGGGGCCCGGGGCGGGCGGGCCGATCTCGTCGAGCACGAAGTCGACCATGCCGTCGAGCAGTTGCTCCTTGTTGGCGACGTGCTTGTAGAGCGCCATCGGCACCACGCCGAGCTCCTGGGCGAGCCTGCGCATGCTGAGCGCGTCGATCCCGATGGCGTCCGCGAGGGCCACGGCGGCGCGCAGCACCCGGTCGCGGCTCAGTGGTGCCCGGCGGGCTGCCTCCGGCTGCCGAGTCATCGTCAGCTCCCTTGCGGTCGGCCGGAGAACCGGCGGCTGGTGTTGACGAGTGTACGGCGTACGCCTAACCTCTGGCACAGGTGTACGCCGTACACCTCGGGGCTGGGGAGGAAACTGATGAGTTCGGACCGAAGGACCGCGACGATTGCGGGCTGGCTGTTCCTGATCACCGAGGTCGCCGCGGTCGGCGGCCTCACGCTGTACGGACCGGCGTTGCGGAACGCCGGCTACGTGCTCGGCGCCGGGGCCGACGCGCGGGTGTTCGCCGGGGCGCTGTGCGAGATCGTGCTGGTGCTCGCGGTGATCGGGACCGGGGTGGTGCTGTACCCGGTGCTGCGGCGGCGGAACGAGGCCGCGGCGCTCGGCTACGTCTGCGGCCGGCTGCTGGAGGCCGCCGTCATCGCGGTCGGGATCGTGGCGGTGCTGTCGGTGGTGACGGTGCGTCGGGAGGTCGCGGCCGGGGTGGGGAGCGAGGCGGTGGCGCGGGCGTTGGTGGCGGTCCACGACTGGACCTTCCTGCTCGGGCCGAACTTCGTGCTGGGGGCGAACAGCCTGGTGCTGGCGGTGGTGATGTACCGCTCACGGCTGGTGCCCCGGTTCGTCGCGGTGCTGGGGCTGGTCGGCGGTCCGCTGATCTGCGTCTCGGCCACCGCGGTGCTGTTCGGGCTCTACGGGCAGGTGTCGCCGGTGGGTTCGCTGGCGGCGGTGCCGGTGTTCGCCTGGGAGGTGACGTTGGCGGTGCGGCTGATCGTCAAGGGCTTCGACCCGGCCGCCCCGGCTGCCTGACGGTGCCCGGCCGGGGGCGGCGGGCCCGGCCGGAGCGGCGGCTGGCATGCTGCTGCTGTGGAGAAGCCGGAGATCTGGATCGAGTTCGACCCCGAGTTGCACGTCTTCGTCGCCGCGCCCCGGCGGGCCGGCCGGTCGCAGGTGCGGACCGACGGCACCTCGACGCTCGGGCACCTGGTCGAGTCGCTCGGCGTGCCGCTCACCGAGGTCGGTGTGCTGGAGGCGGACGGGGTGCCGGTGCCGGCCGCCCACATCCCGGGAGCCGGTGAGCGGATCTCGGTGCAGGCGGTGACCAGGCCGCAGCAACTGGCGGGCCCGGCCCGCTTCCTGCTCGACGTGCACCTCGGGACGCTGGCGCGCCGGCTGCGGCTGCTGGGCGTGGACGCGGCGTACGAGAGCACCGACATCGGGGATCCGGCGCTGGCCACCCGCTCGGCCGCCGAGCAGCGGGTGCTGCTCTCCCGCGACCGGGGGCTGCTGCACCGGCGCGAGCTCTGGGCGGGCGCCTACGTGTACAGCCACCGTCCGGTCGAGCAACTGCGGGACGTGCTCTCCCGGTTCGCCCCGCCGCTGGCGCCCTGGACCAGGTGCACGGCCTGCAACGGGACGCTCCGCGAGGCCGCCAAGGCCGAGGTGAAGGAGCAGCTCCGGGACGGGACCGAGCGCGCCTACGACGTGTTCGCGCAGTGCGCCGACTGTTCGCAGGTGTACTGGCGCGGTGCGCACCACTCCCAGCTGGAGGCGATCGTGGCGGCTGCGGTGGAGGAGTTCGGGGCGCCCCGGGCGGGCTGAGCGAGGGGTCGGGCGGCGGGCAGTTGGCCGGTTTCGGTCTACGGAAGGTCCCGCTCTGTGTAATGTCACATGCCATGAAGCCCTCCCTTGCTGCCGCCGTGCTCGCGGCGAGCGTCCTGCTGCCCACCCTCTCCGTCGTCCCCGCGCAGGCCGCTGCGGCGAGCTGCACGGTCGGCGCGGCCGAACGCGGTGCGGAGGAGCGGCGGTTGACCGACCCGCGCAGTGCCGAACTGGTGGCCCGGGGCGGTCTCGGCAGCTTCACCGCCCGGTTCCCGGCGGCGCTGTGCAGCGCCCGATCGGTGGCCGAGGCCGAGCAGCTGCTCGACTCCTGGGGCACGGCGCTCTGGCAGGCGGCGGTGAACCGGAGCCAGGGGCGGCGCCCCGGCGGTGACCTGGCGGCGTCGGACGACCGGCCGCTGTACTGGGCCCGACTCGCGATGGTCGACCAACTGGCGGGCTGGCAGCCGGTGTTCGCGGTGGATCGGGAGGCGCTGCGGGGCCGGTTCGAGGACGCCTCGCGGGGGTTGCGGGAGAACGACTTCGGCGGGGCCCCGGGAGTGAAGCGGATCTTCGTCAGCGGATTCGACCCGTTCGGCCTGGACGGGGACCTGCGGACCGCCAACCCGTCCGGCTCGGCCGCGCTGAGCCTGAACGGACGGCGGGTGACGCTGGACGACGGCAGCACCGCCGAGATCCGCGCGGTGGTGCTGCCGGTCCGCTACGCCGACTTCGACCACGGCATCGTGGAGCGCGCGTTCGCCCCGAGGCTGACGGCCGGTCCGCGCGCGGCCGACCGGATCACCACCATCAGCCAGGGTTACCCCGGCCTGTTCACGGTTGAGGCCTGGGCCGGCCGGGCCCGCTCCGCCGACCCGTACCCGGACAACACCGGGGCGCTGTCCGGCGGGACGTACGACCACCCCGTGGTGGCGCCGGGGATGGGCCCCGGGGCGGAGTTCATCCCGACCACCCTGCCCGGGGCGGCCTGGGAGGCGGCGGCCCAGAGCCCGTTCCCGGTGCTGCTGAACACCGAGGTGACCGAGATCCCGGCGGGCGGGAGCGAGCCGGTCGACCGGGCCGACGGCCCGACCCCGGGCTCCCGGGCGGTGGCCGGCGGGGGCGGCGGCTACCTCTCCAACGAGGTCGCGTACCGGAGCAACCGCCTGCGCCTGGAGCTGCGCCCCGACCTGCCCGGCGGCCACCTGCACACCCCCGTACTGACCGGCCTGCCGGCCGACCGCACCCAGCTGAGCGGCGCGCAGTTCGAACAGAACGAACAGGCGATCACCGCCGAGATCCTCACCCTCCTCCGGGCCGGCTGGCGCCGGTAGCGGCGATGTTCCGAGGGCGGGTCAGGGGCTGATCGCGAGGACCAGGAAGGCGGCCATGATGGCGAGGTGGACGCCGCCCTGGAGGGGGGTGGCGCGGCCGGGCATGACGGTGAGGGTGCCGACGGCGATGGTGAGGGCGAGCAGGATCATGTGGGTGGCGTCGAGGCCCAGGACCAGGGGGCCGCTGAGCCAGGCGGAGGCGACCGCGACGGCGGGGATGGTCAGGCCGATGCTGGCCAGGGCCGAGCCGTGGGCGAGGTTGAGGCTGGTCTGCATCCGGTCCCGGGCGGCGGAGCGGACGGCGGCGATGGTCTCCGGGAGCAGCACCAGCATGGCGATCACCACGCCGACCACCGAGGCGGGCAGGCCCGCGTCGGCGACCACCCGTTCGATGGTGGGGCTGACCCCCTTGGCCAGCCCGACCACCGCGACCAGGGCCACCCCGAGCAGGGCGAGGCTGAACCAGGCGGCCCGGGCGGTCGGCGGGTGGGCGTGCTCGTCCAGGACCTTCCCGTCGGAGGTCAGCGGGAGGAAGTAGTCCCGGTGACGGACGGTCAGGGTGCCGACGAAGAGGCCGTAGACGATCAGCGAGGCGGTCGCCGCGAAGACCAGCTGGGTGGTGGAGAACTGCGGGCCCGGCTTGCTGGTGGTGAAGGTCGGCAGCACCATGCTGAGGGTGGCCAGGGTGGCGATCGCGCTGAACGCGGCCCCGGTGCCCTCGGCGTTGAAGACGGCCACCCGGTGCCGGAGCGCGCCGACCAGGATGCACAGCCCGACGATGCCGTTGCAGGTGATCATCACCGCCGCGAACACGGTGTCCCGCGCCAGGGTGGCGTTCTTCTCGCTGCCGTCGGCCATCAGCGTCACGATCAGCGCGACCTCGATGATGGTCACCGCGACCGCCAGCACCAGCGAGCCGAACGGTTCGCCGACCCGGTGCGCGATCACCTCCGCGTGGTGCACCGCCGCGAGCACCGCGGCCGCCAGGAACAGCGCGACCAGCACCACCAGCGCGGTGGGCAGGGATCTGCCCCAGGTCGCGGCGAGCAGCACGAAGGCGAGCGCGGGGGCGAGGGTGGTCCACTGCAGGGTCTGACTGCGGGCCTTGGCGATCATCCCCCGAGTTTTCCAGGGCCGGGCCGTTCCGGCGGTGGGCCCGGGGAGCACGGCGTGTCGGCGTACCGGTGCTGAGCGGCGGTTTCGGTGCCGAACCGGTGGGAGATCGGGAGAACCTCTTCGTATGCTTCACGCGTGGTGTTGAGGGAACGACACCGTGGGAGAGGGACCGATGAAGCGATTTGGCAGGGCACTGACCACCGGCGTACTCAGCGGCGCACTGGCGCTGACGGCGGCGTGCTCGGGGGGTGGGACGAAGGCGGGGCCGACGGGGACGGCGAGCCCGTCCGCGGTCAAGACCTCGGCGGCGGTGATCAGCATCGAGCCCGGCAACGGCAGCACCGGCGTCAAACCGGCCGGCGCGCTCAAGGTCTCGGTGCAGGGCGGCAAGCTGACGGACGTCCAGGTCGCGGCGAAGGGCGGCGCCGCCGTGCCGGGGACCTTCACGGTGGACGGTTCCAGTTGGACGCCGACCGGCAACCTCGCGGTCTCCACCGACTACCAGGTGGACGCCAAGGCCGTGGACGCCAACGGGGTGGCGGCCGCGCTCCAGGGCGGCTTCAGCACCCTGAAGCCGAGCAAGGGTGCCGGGCCGCACGACAACATCGCCGACGGCGCCACGTACGGGGTCGGCATGATCGTCTCGCTGGAGTTCAAGGAGCCGGTCAAGGACCGGGCGGCGGTGGAGCAGGCGGTGTCCTTCGAGACCGGCGACGGCACGGTGGTCAAGCCGCACTGGTTCAGCTCCGAGCGGGTCGACTTCCGTCCGGAGAAGTACTGGAAGGCGCAGAGCCGAGTCACCGTCAGGTACCGGCTGAAGAGCGTGGAGACCGCGCCCGGCGTCTACGGCGGGGTGGACTCGGACCAGACCTTCACGGTCGGCCGGTCCCGGATCAGCACCGCCGACGCGAGCAGCAAGAAGATGGTGGTGCAGGAGGACGGCAAGCCGGACGAGACCATCCCGATCAGCGCCGGCGCCAGCTCACCCGCCTCGCAGAACACCTTCAACGGCACCATGGTGGTGATGGCGAAGGAGGGCACCGCCGTGATGGACTCCAGCACGGTGCCCAACCACGAGGGCCCGGCGTACAAGGTGGAGATGCCGCACGCGCTGCGGCTCACCCCGACCGGCACCTACGTGCACGGCAAGAACGCCGCGCCGAGCGTCTTCGGCAGCCAGAACATCAGCCACGGCTGCATCGGCCTGTACGACGGGCCCGGTGACGGCAGTTCCGACCTGCCGGGCGGCAAGTTCTACGACGCGGCGATGGTGGGCGACGTGGTGACGGTGCAGAACTCGGTCGGTAAGCCGGTGGACCCGGACAACGGGATGAGCGGCTGGAACATCGACTGGAGCAAGTGGTAGCGGCCGGGCGCGCCACCCAGCCGTGACCTGACGTTGTCCGGCTGCTCAGCGGCGCGCCAACCCGGGCTGCTTCGCTACCGAACAGCGGGTGGCCGCGACCCGGTTAGGCTGCCCTGGCGGGCCCGCCACCGGGCAGTGCCGACGGACGAAAGAGGACACGATGGTGCACGCACGCGCAGGCCGGCAGGCCGAGCCGCAGGATCTGGTCGACGTGGCCCGGCTGGTGACGGCCTATTACGCGCTGCGCCCGGACCCGGCCGAGGTCGGGCAGCGGGTCGCGTTCGGCACCTCGGGGCACCGCGGGTCCTCGCTGGACACCGCCTTCAACGAGGACCACATCGCCGCGACCACCCAGGCGATCTGCGAGTACCGGGCCGCCCAGGGCACCAACGGGCCGCTCTTCCTCGGCATCGACACCCACGCGCTGTCGGAGCCCGCCCGGGTCACCACCATCGAGGTGCTGGCCGCCAACGGCGTGACCGTGCTGCTGGACAGCGCCGACGGCTACACACCGACCCCGGCGGTCTCGCACGCGATCCTCGCCCACAACCGGGGCAACCCGGCCGGGCGGGCCGACGGCATCGTGGTCACGCCCTCGCACAACCCGCCCGGCGACGGCGGCTTCAAGTACAACCCGCCGCACGGCGGCCCGGCCGGTTCGGACGCCACCGGGTGGATCCAGGACCGGGCCAACGAGCTGATCCGGGGCGGGCTCGCGGACGTCCGGCGGATGCCGTACACCCGGGCGCTGGCCGCGGAGACCACCGGGCGCCACGACTTCCTCGGCACCTACACCGAGGACCTGCCCTCGGTGCTCGACCTGGACGCGATCCGGTTCGCCGGGATCCGGATCGGGGCCGACCCGCTGGGCGGGGCCTCGGTCGCGTACTGGGGCCGGATCGCCGAGACCCACCGGCTCGACCTGACGGTGGTCAACCCGCTGACCGACCCGGCCTGGCGCTTCATGTCGCTGGACTGGGACGGCAAGATCCGGATGGACTGCTCCTCCCCGTACGCGATGGCCTCGCTGATCGGCCGTCGGGACGAGTACACCATCGCCACCGGCAACGACGCGGACGCCGACCGGCACGGCATCGTCACGCCGGACGGCGGCCTGATGAACCCCAACCACTACCTGGCCGTGGCGATCGACTACCTCTACCGGAACCGCCGGGACTGGCCGGCCGGGGCCGCCGTCGGCAAGACCCTGGTCTCCTCGTCGATGATCGACCGGGTGGCGGGCGAGCTGAAGCGCGACCTGCTCGAGGTGCCGGTCGGGTTCAAGTGGTTCGTGGACGGGCTGCTGACCGGCTCGGTCGCGTTCGGCGGCGAGGAGTCGGCCGGGGCCTCGTTCCTGCGCCGCGACGGCGGGGTGTGGAGCACCGACAAGGACGGCATCCTGCTCGCGCTGCTGGCCGCCGAGATCACCGCCGTCACCGGGCGCACGCCGTCCCAGCACTACGGCGAACTGACGGACCGTTTCGGCGCCCCCGCCTACGCGCGGGTGGACGCCCCGGCGGACCGGGCGCAGAAGGCTGCGCTGGCCAAGCTCTCCGCCGAGCAGGTGAAGGCCGGCGAGCTGGCCGGTGAGCCGATCACCGCCGTGCTCACCGAGGCGCCGGGCAACGGCGCCGCGATCGGCGGGCTGAAGGTCTGCACCGAGAACGCCTGGTTCGCGGCCCGGCCGTCGGGCACCGAGGACGTGTACAAGATCTACGCCGAGAGCTTCCACGGCGCGGAGCACCTGGCCCGGGTGCAGGAGGAGGCCCGGGCGCTGGTCGGCGAGGCGCTGGGCGGCGTCTGACGCCCCGCCGACGCCCGGTCCCGCCGCGCTCCCCGCAGCGCGGCGGGACCTCGGGGCCCGGCCGGCGCGGGGGAGGTACTAGGATCCCGGTATGTCGAACCCCGATGGGCTGCTCGTCGACATCGCCGCGATGGTGGAGTCCGAGCACAGCAATCAGATGCCCCTGACCGTGGTCGTCCCCGGCGCCGTCATCACCGGACGGCTCGCCCCGCAGAGCCTGTGGCGGGAACGGATCGCCGAAGTCCTCGCGGCTTCGGACCACCTCAAACCCTTCGCCACCCTGTTCACCGACCCCGGCCCCGGCGGTCCGGGCGGCGACCCCGCCGGCCGGCCGACCCATCTGCACCTGCACCTCGCCCGCATCCTGCAGGGCAGTTACGGCCTGCCGCACACCGGCGGCATGTACCGGATCGCGATCGCCGACATCAGCAGCTGGACCGTCGGGGACCTCAGCTACACCGACCAGTAGACCGACCCGCGCCCGGTCCGGACTCCAGGGTCCGGGCCGGGCCGTTCGCTGCCGGGCGGGAAGCGGCCCGGTCCGCCGAACGGCCCCCCGGCGCGGGCCCGGTGTGTGATCGTTACCGCATGCCGATCTTCGCTTCCCACGACCACGTCGGACTCTGGTACGAACTCGCCGGTGCGGGCGACCCGTTGCTGGTGCTGGGCGGCGGCCCGGGCACGGACGCGCGCTACCTGGGCGACCTCGGCGGGCTGGACCGGCACCACCGGCTGGTCTTCCTGGACGGCCGGGCCGCCGGACGGTCCGAGGTCCCGGCGGACCGGAGCACGGTCTCCTTCGTCGAGCAGGCGCGCGACGTGGAGGCGCTGCGGCTGCACCTGGGCCTGGAGCGGTTCGACCTGCTGGCCCACTCGGCGGGCTGCCTGACCGCCCAGGAGTACCTGGCCGGACACCCGGACCGGGTCCGGCGGGCGGTGCTGGTCACCCCGGTCGGCCGGGTCGAACGCGAACCCGACCCGGTCGAGCTGGCCGAGCTGAAGGCGGCGCGGGCCGACGAGCCCTGGTACCCGAAGGCGGCCGAGGCGGACCGCCGGCTGGCCGCGGGCGAGGTGACCGGCGCCGAACTCGCCGTCCTGCAGAGCTGGGCGCTGCCGTTCTCCTGGTACCGGTGGAGCCGGGAGCGGTACGCCGAGTACCGGCACGGGCACGCCGGCTCGGTGCCGTGGGTGCGGGACGCCTTCTACGCCGGAGCCCCGGCCGCCGGGGAGCGGGCGGCCCGGCTGGCCCGGCTGTCGGCCGGCACGACTCCCGTCCTGGTGCTGGCCGGTGCGGCCGACGGCCTGATCGGGACGGTGCCGGCCCGGCGGGTGGCGGAGTGTCACCCCGGCGCCCGGCTGGAGGTGCTGACCGAGTCCGGGCACCGGCCGTGGGTGGAGGAGCCGGAGCGTTTCGTCCGCACCGTGACGGAGTTCCTGACGGCGGGGTAGCGGCGAGGGCCGGGCTCCGGTGTCGGGGCCCGGCGTCGCGTCACAGGTGCGGGGTGATCGCGGGCAGCAGGTCCTTGAAGGTACGGCCGGTGGCGGGGGCGCCGATGGCGGTCATCTGCCAGCCGTCGCCGGTGCGTTGGACCTTGGCCATGATCTGGGCGGTGTACGGGCCGCCGCCGGTCAGGGTGTAGCGGGCGAGCTCCTGGCCGGTGCTCTCGTCGACCAGCCGGCAGAAGGCGTCCTGGACGGCCGCGAAGGTCTGGCCGGTGAAGGAGTTCACGGTGAAGACGATCTGCTCGACCCGGGCCGGGACCCGCTGCAGATCGACCACGATCGACTCGTCGTCGCCGCCCTTGACCGTGCCGCCGACCAGGTTGTCGCCGGTGTGGCGGACGGAACCGTCGGTGCTGGTGAGCTGGTTGAAGTAGACCACCTCGACCAGCTCGCGCCCGGCGGAGAACAGCACCGCCGAGGCGTCCAGGTCGATGTCACGGGCCGTCAGCTTGGCGAGGAAGCCCTTGCGGGGCGCCGCCTGCCAGCCCAGACCCATGCGCACCACGCTGAGGGCGCCACCGTCGGACTTGCGCAGGCTGATTCCTTGGCCCTTGGCCAGGTTCACACTCACGTGGCTCTCTCCTTCGTGGACACGACCGGGGTGGGACCCCGTTGAGTACTCCACCCGGTCAACTCCCGACGGGCGCGATCCGTTGCACCCCGGCCGCTGTCCGGGTCGGATCTACAGCAGTGTAGATCTCGGGGTGGCCGTTACGATGAACGGCCACCGCCGTGCCGGGCGGTACCGGACCGGAGGGAGACGCCATGACGCAGGCCGGGGACGGAGCCGACCCGGGCCGCAGGCGCGGGCAGGGCGAGCTCGAGGCCGCGCTGTTCCGGGTGCTCGGCCGGGCCGGGGAGCCGGTCACCGCGGCCTGGGTGCAGGAGAACTTCGAGGGCGAGCTGGCCTACTCGACGGTGATCACCATCCTGTCCCGGCTGCACGAGAAGGGCGCCGTCACCCGGGTCAGGGACGGCCGCTCCTACCGGTGGACCCCGGCGGCCGACGGCGCCGGCCTGGCCGCCCTGCGGATGCGCCGGGTGCTGGACCGGGAGGCGGACCGGGACGCGGTGCTGGCCAGCTTCGTGACCGCGCTGTCGCCGCACGACGAGCAGCTGATCCGCTCCCTGCTGGCCGGGACCGAGCCGCCGCCGGGCACCCCGCCGAGCGGGCGGGAGGGCTGAGCGGTGGGGGTCTTCGTCTTCCTCCCGTTGATCCTGCCGCTGACGGCGCTGCCGATCGCCCGGCTGGCCGAGCAGCACCTGCACCCGCGCACCGCGGCCCGGCTGCTCACCGGGCTGGCGGCGATCCTCGGTCTCTGCAGCACGCTCTGCCTGGTGCTGCTCGGCGTGGTGGGCACCGCGCAGATCCCCGGCAACCCGCTGCCCGACGCCTGGGCCGACCCGGAGGTCCGGGCGGCGGTGCCCTACGACGAGGAGGTGGGCACCGCGTCGATCGCCGCGCTGCTCGCGGTGCTCCTCGCGGCGGCGGCCGTCTGCTGGCGGCACCGCCGGGTCGAGTCGGGCGCCCGGCGCGCCCTGGCCGCGCTGCCCGGCAGTGCGGAGGTGGTGGTGCTGCCGGACGAGGTGCCCTACGCGTACGCGGTGCCGGGTCGGCCCGGCCGGATCGCGGTCTCGACCGGCATGCTGGCCTGCCTGGACGAGGACGAGCGGGGCGCGCTGATCGCGCACGAGCGGGCCCATCTGAGCGGTCGTCACCACCGCTACCTACTGCTGGTCCGGCTGGCCGCCGCGGTGAACCCGTTTCTGCGCCCGCTGCGTGAGGCGGTCGCGTTCAGCGCCGAGCGCTGGGCGGACGAGGAGGCCGCGCAGGCCGTCGGGGACCGTCGGCTGACGGCCCGTGCGGTCGGCCGGGCGGCGCTCGCCGGACCTTCGGCCGTCCCGGTCGGGCTGACCGGCTTCGCCGCGCCCGGCCCCGTCCCGCGCCGGATCGCCGCGCTGCTGGCCCCCGGTCCTGGCCTGCGGGGCTGGCCGCCGGCGCACAGCCGGACCGGGCTGGCCGCGCTGGTCGCGGCGGTGGGGACCACGGTGTCGGCGGTGTCCGCACTGAACGCCTGCGCGGCGCTGCTGCTGGTGCTGCACGTGGTGCCGATGAACCCGCTGGGCTGAGACCGACCGGCGGGCCCGGGGGAGGGGCTCGGCTTCGGCCGAGGTTCTACAGTGCTGTAGATTCACAGAACGGCCGCCGGGACGCTCGGAACCCGGCCGGGAACTTCAGGAGGGGCACTGTGGGAGTCTCGCTCGCCAAGGGTGGCAATGTTTCGCTGACCAAGGAGGCCCCCGGCCTGACCGCGGTCATCGTCGGTCTCGGCTGGGACGTCCGCACGACGACCGGCGCGGCCCACGACCTCGACGCCAGCGCGCTGCTCTGCAACGCCAACGGCCGGGTGCTCACCGACCAGCACTTCGTCTTCTTCAACAACCTGAAGAGCCCGGACGGTTCGGTCGAGCACAGCGGTGACAACCTCACCGGCGGCGGGGACGGCGACGACGAGCAGGTCAAGGTCGACCTCGCGGCCGTCCCGGCCGACGTGGCCAAGATCGCCTTCCCGGTGTCGATCTACGACGCCGAGAACCGGCAGCAGAGCTTCGGCCAGGTCCGCAACGCCTTCATCCGGGTGGTGAACCAGGCCGACGGCACGGAGATCGCCCGCTACGACCTCACCGAGGACGCCTCCACCGAGACCGCCATGATCTTCGGCGAGCTCTACCGCCACGGCGAGGAGTGGAAGTTCCGGGCGATCGGCCAGGGGTACGCCTCGGGGCTGCGCGGCATCGCCCAGGACTTCGGCGTCAACGTCTGACCTCCCTCCGCCCCCTGCACGCCCTGGACGTCGGGTGCCCGAAAGGACAGCGGTGCACGCTCCGCAGGAACAACCCGGCGCGGTCCGGCCGGTCGGCACCACGGGGTGGTCACCCCCGGAGCAGGAGACCCGGCCGGTCTTCCAGCCCGTTGAGGTGCGGTTCGAGGACGGCCGCTGGGCGGTCGGCCGGATCAACGCCTGGTGGGAGGCGGCCGACGGCCGGCTCTGGTGCCGGCTCCGGGTGATGGGTGACGGCTCGTCGGCCCACTGGCAGCCGTACGACCCGGACCGGGTCACTCTGCTCCCGTCGCACGGCATCTGACCGACGGCCCCGGCCCCGGTCAGGCCATCCGGCGCAGCCCGTCGCGGGCCCGGCGGGCGTCCCGCAGGCGCTGCTCGTAGGTGGCGCCGAGCACCAGCAGGAGCAGCCCGGCGGCGGCCAGCGGGAGCCAGCGGGGCAGCACGTCCAGGAACTCGACCAGCAGCGGGGCCAGTTCGTGCCCGGCCACCAGCAGCAGGGTGCCGGCGCCGAGGACCAGCGGGGCCTGCAGCAGGCGGCGGGCGCCGAACACGGTCAGGGCCAGCGCGCACCCGCCGAGCAGCAGCGGGCGCAGCCAGTGCGGGTCGGCCCAGACGGCGAGCAGGCTGGGCAGCAGCGCCGTGCCGAGACCCGGTCCGTACGTGGTCCAGGACGGCGCCGACGGGGTGCGGCGCCGGTGCAGGTGACCGATGGTCAGGGCGGCCGCCGCGACGCTGATTGTGTACGGCTCGGGTGCGGTCACCCCGGCGATCACCAGCCGGACCCAGGAGGACAGGACCAGCAGCGCGGTGGCCCCCGCACCGGCCCGGCGTCGGCGCTCCGGGCGCAGGGCGGCGACGCCGAGGGCGAGCAGGCCGGCCACGGCCAGCAGCAGGCTCAGCGCGGCCGGGTGACCGGCCGTCAGCGCCGCCGCGACCGGCACCAGCGCGTACCCCGTGAGTTCGGCCGGGAGGCCGGCCGGCCGGTCCGTCCGGGCGGCGACCGGGACCGAGAGCGCGGTGACCGCGAGGACGGCGAAGGCGTACTCGTGCGGGGCGAGCCCGGCCGTGGCGCCGGTGGTGACCGCGACCACGGCGAGCAGGAGGACGGCGGCGACGGCCGGCCCGGGGGTCCACGGGGCGGGCAGCGCGACCGCCGACAGGGCGGCCAGTACGGCGAGTACGGACCAGACGGCGATGGTGGTCGGCCGGTCGGTCCCGGACCAGAGCACCGCCGCCAGGGCGGTCGGGGCGAGCAGCACCAGCGCGGCGGCCGGGGCGGTCGGCCGCCGGAGCAGGGCGGCCGTGGCGCCGACGGTGAGCAGGACGGCCCAGCCGGCGCCGGCCCGCAGCGGCAGGTGCAGCAGGGTGGGCAGCAGCAGGACGACCGGGATGCCGACGGCGAGGGCCGAGCAGCCGAGCGGCCGGGCCCACGGCCGGTGGCCGGTCCGGGCGCAGCGGGCGGCGGCCGCCGCGAGGACCGCGACGAGCAGCCACGGCAGGACCGTCGGAGCCGGGGCGAGCTGCCAGGCCGGGAGGGTGGCGTCGGCCCCGAACCAGGTGCCGCCCCACTGGGCGGTGGGCGCGAAGAAGGCGGTCAGCAGGGCGGGCAGGCAGCCGAGTCCGGTGAGCAGCAGGGCGGCGGCCGCGCTGCCGAGCAGACCGCGCCAGGCGGCGGGGTGCCGGGGCTGAGGAACCGTCAGCGCGGAGACCCCGGCCAGGGCGAGCAGGGCCCCGGGGACAGCGTAGGCGGCCGGGCCCCAGTCGGTGGAGAACGCGAACCGCAGGCTGCCGCCGAGCCCGGCCAGCAGCGCGATCCCGGCGAGCGCGGCCGAGGCGCAGCGGGGGCCGGCGGCGCGCAGCGGCGCGGGCAGGACGCCGGCGGGCAGCAGCGCGGCACCGAGGCCGAGCGCCACCAGCAGGGCGAGCGGCAGCCAGTGCGGCCGGGCCTCGGCGAGCGTGGTGGCGTCGGCCACCCGGCCGGCGGCCGAGCCGCCGCCGAGCAGGGCCCAGCCGGTGGCGGTGACGGTCAGCGCAGGGGCGGTGGTGCGGGTCGCGAGGGCGAGGTCGACCAGCGCGGTGAGCAGGCAGGCGGTGGCGATCGCGGCCGGTCCGCCGCCGATGGCCACCGCAGCCAGCGGGAAGGGGAGTTGGAGCAGCAGCAGGGCCACGGGCAGCGGCCCGCGCAGCCGCAGTGCCCGGCCGTAGGCGGTCGCCCCGGCGGCGGTCAGCGCGGTGGCCCCCGCCCAGTAGGCGGCGGCGCCGAGCCGGTCCGGCCCGCCGAGGCCGACGGCCCGGGCCGCGTACCAGTCGAGCAGGACCAGCGACAGGCCGAGCGCCGCCGAGGTCTCGGCGGTGGCGGTCAGCGCCCGCCGGCGCAGCGGCAGGGGCGCCAGCAGGGCGCCGAGCGTGATGCCGGTGAGGATCAACGCCTTGGCGCCCAGGCCGAGTCGGCCCCAGCTCACCACGGTGAACACCAGGGCCGCGACGGCGACCAGCAGTCCGCCGAGGGCCAGCAGGACGGTCTGCGCGGACGGTCCCGAGACCTCCTGGCGGGGCGGCAGCGGCGGGCGGTACGGCGGGTGCGGCGGCGGGTCGGGCAGGTCCTGCCGGGCGCGCAGCCCGGCCAGCAGGTGGTCGCGGTGCAGCAGCAGGGAGTGCCGTTGGGCGTCCAGACCGGCGAGTGCGAGGGTCACCTGCCAGAGGGCGGCCGCGTCCTGGCCGAGCAGTGGGAGGCGGCACTGCGGGCAGCGGGTGACGGGCGGGGGCCCCAGCGGCGAAGCGCAGCCCGGGCAGGCGGGTGAACCGGTGTTCATGCAGGTGATTGTGGCGGCCGCACGGCGGCGGCGACATGAGTAGGGGTACTCAACTTCCGGCCGGGGCCAGTCGGCAGGCCCGGCGAGGGAGCGCCCCCGGGGGCGGATCTGGCACGCTCGGGGGATGCCAGCCAGGAACCGCCGCCTGCCGAGCCACCTGTCGTGGCCGCTCACCCCCTCGGACCTGGACGCCGCGCTCGGCGAGCGGATGGCCCGGGTCGAGGAGCTGTACTTCGGTTCCCGGCCGGCCGAGGACGGCAGCCTGCTCTCGGTGCGGTGGTACGGCATGACCGTCCACCCCTCGCTGCGGCAACGGCTGTCGATGACCGTCGTCCCGCTCCCGGCCGCCGAGCGGGCCGTGGCCCGGCAGGTGCTGGTGCAGTGCTGTCTGCCGGAGGTCGCCGCCTGGATCGACCGGGCGGTGGCGGCCCCGGAGACCTGGCGGCAGGCCGGTCACCACCGGCACTGGCGGCCGGCGGGTGCCGGGGTCACCCATCGGGACGACTTCGACCCGTACCGCTGACCGGCCGTCGGGCGGTCGGCCGGGTCGGCCCGCATGCTGGAAGGGATCTTGTCCGCCCCGGAGCGCGAGAGAAGAGGCCAGCCGATGGGTTCCCGGTCTGCCCGCACGGATCGTCAGATGCCCAAGCGCACCCGAACGAGCGCGACCTGGATCGGGGTGGCGCTGTTCGCCCTGGTCCTGTTGGTGCTCCTGATCTTCATCCTGGAGAACACCCAGCAGGTCGACGTGGCGTTCTTCGGTACGCACACCCATCTGCCGCTCGGCGTCGCCCTGCTGCTGTCCGCCGTCTGCGGGATCCTGCTGGTGGCGATCCCGGGCACGGCCCGGATCCTCCAGCTCCGCCGGGTGGCCCGGAAGAACGCCCTCGCCCCGGCGCCGGCACCCGTACCGGCCGCGCCGCCGGTGGTGGACGAGCCGGTGCCCCCGGTGGACGAGCCGGCGGTGCCGGAGCCGGGGCCCGGCCGCCCGCAGGAGTGAACCGCGCGACGGGCGTCGGGAGGCAGGGCGGAGCGTCGTGTGCGAACGTGGGTCCAGTTGTCCCGAGAGGAGCGCTCATGTCGTCGAAGCGTCGTCGTAAGAAGAAGGCTCGTGCCAAGCGCGGGGCGAACCACGGTCGTCGTCCCCAGTGCTGAGTGACGGCGGGGCGGTCCCCGGCGGCAGCTGACGGCGCCGCAGCGGACCGCCCCGCCGGGGGGGGGCCCCCGGGGGGGGGGCCCCCCCCCCCCCCGGCGGGGCCCCCCCCCCCGCCCGGGGCGCCCCCCGCCCCCGCGGCGCGGGGCGCGGGGGGGGGGGCGGACGGGCGCGCCCGCAGTCCCCCGAC